>NZ_JBVVQU010000107.1:0-9356 GCF_055811555.1 Mesorhizobium sp. WSM4813 | reverse complement strand
GGAATCATTCCTTTGCATCTGGCCTAGGAATCACATCTCGATTCCACCAGTCTACCCCTAAGTTAGCGCCTATGGGCCTGACCCCGGCCAACGAGCGGGTCTGGAAACATCTCGCCCTTGGCGTCACTGTCTCCGAGTTCATGCCGGACGGCCACAAGCATTCTGTCACGGTGCCGCTGCTCGACTTCGCGGACCCCGCGAGAAACCGCCTCCACGTCACCGAGGAGCTTTCCGTCGAGCGGGAGGGCGGGCATGGCCGCTTCCGGCCGGACATCGTTCTCTATGTCAACGGCATCGCGCTGGCCGTCATCGAGGCCAAGCGCCCGACAGGAAGCCATGCCGAAAAACTGATGCTAACCGAGGGCGTCTCGCAGCATTTGCGCAATCAGAAGCCTGACGGCATCCCCGTCCTCTATGCCTATGCCCAGCTTCTCCTGTCCATCTCCGGGCAGGACGGCAGATACGCCACCACCGAGACCCCGTCGAAATTCTGGTCGCTGGCGCGAGGAGGAAATACTCGCAGCTGACATCGAGTCGATGGTCAACGCCAAACTGACGACGCAGCATCATTCCGCGCTCTTCAACGAGCGACCGGCCCATGTCCGTGTCTTCTTCGACGGCCTTTGGTCGAAGCCCGTCGCCACCACTGGGCAGGATCGGCTCATCGTCTCCCTGTTGCGGCCCGATCGCCTCCTGGAGTTCGTTCGCTACTTTCTCCTCTTCGATCGCAAGCTCGGCAAGATCGCCGCTCGCTACCCGCAAGTCTTCGGTATCAAGTCCATGCTGCAGCGGATCGAGAAGCGCAACCGCGACGGCGAGCGCGAGGGCGGCGTCATCTGGCACACCACTGGCTCCGGCAAGTCCTTCACCATGGTCTTTCTGCTCAAGGCGCTGCTGATCCACGACGGTCTTGTCCGCTGCCGCATCATCGTCATCACCGACCGGGTCGACCTGGAGCGCCAGCTGTCGACCACCTTCATGGCCGGCGGCGCTTTCGGCTCTGCGGTGGCGACGAAGAAGGACGGCGAGAACGCCAAAGCGTCATCAGGCGACCTGGCGCAGCGCATCGGCTCCGGCACCGAGCGCATCATGTTCACGCTGTTGCAAAAATTCAATTCGGCGACACGCTTCAAGGAATGCTTCAACGCATCCGAAGACCTCATCGTGCTGGTCGACGAGGGACACCGCAGCCATGGCGGCGAAAACCATGAACGGATGCGCAAGGCCCTGCCAAACGCCGCCTTCATCGCCTTCACAGGGACTCCGCTGCTGAAGGACGACAAGACGCAGAACAAGTTCGGGCCGATCCTTCACGCCTACACCATGCAGCGGGCGGTGGAGGACGGAACCGTCACGCCACTTCTCTATGAGGAGCGTCGGCCAGTGGTCGACGTCAACGCCGAGGCGATCGACAAATGGTTCGACAAGATCACCACAGGCCTTTCCGACCAGCAGCAATCCGATCTGAAGAAGAAGTTCGCCACCCGTGGCAGCGTCTATCTCGCCGGCAACCGCATCGACCTAATCGCCTGGGACATCGCCACGCACTTCTCGCAGAACTTCAAGGAGCTTGGCACCGGGCTCAAGGCACAACTGGCGACCGACAGCAAGCTCTCCGCCATTCGCTACAAGCAGGCACTCGACGCCACGGGGCTCGTCACCAGCGCCGTCATCATCTCGCCACCCGACACCCGCGAAGGCCATGAGGACACCGACGAGGCGAAGACCCCGGAAGTCCAGAAATGGTGGGCGGCCAATGTCGGCAACGATGCGGAAGGATACGAGCGGCGCGTCATCGAGGATTTCGCTACGCCCGGCCGGCCGGACATCCTCATCGTCGTCGACAAGCTACTGACCGGCTTCGACGAGCCGCGCAACGCGGTGCTCTACATCGACAAATATCTCAAGGAGCACAATCTGCTCCAGGCCATCGCAAGGGTGAACCGCCTTCACGAGGCCAAGCAATTCGGCTTTCTGATCGATTATCGGGGCATCCTGACGGAACTCGATACCTCGCTGAAAGACTATCAGGACCTCGCCGAGCGCACCCAAGGCGGCTACGACATCGAGGATATCGAAGGCACCTTCGCCAGTGTTGCGACCGAGTACAAGCGCCTGCCGGGCCTCCATGCCTCGCTGTGGGCAATCTTCGGCGACGTCAAGAACAAGGGCGACCGCGAACAGTTCCGCCTGGTGTTGACCCCAGATTCGGTTCTTGGCGAAGACGACGCAAGCTATGATCGCAATCAGAAAGTGCGCGAGGATTTCTATGCCGCGCTGACCGAGTTCGGCATGTGCCTGAAGCTCGCCCTTTCCTCACGCGCCTTCTTCGAGGATGGCTCGTTCAGCGAAGTGACGATAGCCGACTACAAGAAGGACCTGAAGTTCTTCACCGAGCTGCGCATCCAGGCCAAGCAGGACGCCATGGAGACGGTCGACTTTTCGGCCTATGAGGAGCAGATACGCAAGCTTGTCGACAAGCAGGTCGTCGGCGTCGAGATCAGGGAGTCGGAAGGAGTTATCGACCTTACTGGCTTCACGGACCACAAGCAGGCCGGCTATGATGCGTCAGGGTGGAGCGATGACAAGGCCCGCGCCGAGACCGATGTCATCAAGACACGACTGACCAAGACCATCGAACAGACGCTCGCCGATGATCCTTATGCACAGGCGGTCTTTTCTGACCTGTTACGGCAGGCGATCAAGGAGGCGGAATCCCTGTTCGATCCCCCGCACAAACAATACATCCTGTTCAAGGACTTTACGAGATGGCGAGGATGCGGGCCAATCCCCATGTCCCCGACCGCTTCCCGGACAATCCCCACGCGCAGGCCCATTTCGGTCTGTTCCCGATCGTGCTGGGCGAGTTCGCCGCGCGGGATAGGGGTGAGGACTGGCTGGTGGCCGGCCTTCCACATCGATGGGATCGTGAGCAACGCCGTGGCGACGTTCTCGATCAATCCGGCGAACATCGAGGCCGAAATCAGGACCAGGCTCCTGCCGCGCTATTTCAAGGCGCTGGGAGGGCTGGACAATGCGGGGGCGCTGGTAGATCGCATCGTCGAGATCGTACGCCTGGGAGCCTCCCGTGGCACTCTCTGAGCGCAACATGTCGACGTTGCGTTATGGCGACCAGAACATCGCCTATGCCGTGCGGGTCAACCCAGTCCGGCGCGAGCGCATTGCCATCATGTCCATCCCGATGGTGCCGTCGAGGTCGAGGCTCCCGAGGACGCCAGCGAGGAAGCCATCCGCAAGGCCGTGATGAAACGCGCCCGCTGGGTTCTCCGGCATGTCACCGATGCCAGGAAACGCTTCGAACATGTGCTGCCACGGCAATATATCAGCGGCGAGCAGGCGCTCTATCTCGGCCGCCGCCATGTCCTGAAGGTGATACAGGTGCCCAAGGCGGAGCGGTACATCAAGCTGAAGCGTGGCCTCCTCATCGTCGCGACGGACAACACCGACAAGGCGGCGCTCCGGGCTCGCTTGCGGCCTGGTATCGCGTCAAGGCTCGGGACTACTTCGCCGGCCGCATCGAGGCGATTTCCAAGGCGCTGCCCTGGGTACAGGAGCCGCCGCCCTTTCGACTGCTCGACATGAAGCGGCAATGGGGAAGCTGCGCGACGGGCGGTTCTGTCACGCTCAATCCTTTTCTGGTCAAGGCCCCGCGCGAGGCGGTCGACTACGTCATCACTCATGAGCTTTGCCACCTGAGGGAACACAATCACAGCCCTGAGTTCTTCCGCCTTCTCACGCGCTCCATGCCGGGTTGGGAGGCGATCAAGTCCCGGCTGGACCATAGCGCCGAGATTATCTTGAACGACTGAGAGGACTGTCAGAATGGCTACTGGAGTATAAACCCCAACCCATGGGTCCAGAATGGACCGCGCAAGTTTGGCGCGCCGGACGAGATGAAACCGGGAACTGCTACTCGATTGTTTTGCTATACAAGCCGTGAGAAGCGCGCCGCTACAGGGCCGATACTGATGGCGAACTCCATATGGATGCGCGGCGGCCGGCTGGCTCGAAAGCAGCAATCAGATCTTGCGTGCGCCCTCTGCCGAGGGCTTTTGGACAATCACAACGTAGTTTTTTGGATAGCCACTTGACGTATGCTTGCCGCGTTCGTCCACGACATAGAAGATGCTGGCAAGAAGACGAAACAATACTCGACTAACAATCACAACCGGCACCACCGACCATCCCAGCACTCCCGGGACGGTTCTATACGCTCGCGTCGGAAGATATTTGGAAGCTGTTTCAAGTTGGTAAGCAACTGTTCCAAAATATCCTTCCAACCACTCCATACTTAGAATATCCAATCCCTCTTCTTTCATCATCGCTCGCCACGCGAACTGTGTATACCGGTAGAAGTCGTAGGGTTGCTCGTGCTCCTGATAGAACAATGGGGCGCTACAGATCATTGTGCCGCCCGGCTTCAATACCCTTCCAAGTTCGCGGAGAGCCATCATTGGCTTAGGAAGATGTTCCATGACCTGAGTAAATACTATGGCATCGAATCGAGCATCCTCGACAGGTATTGCTTCCAAACTGCAGACATAAGTGGATTCAGCGTATGACTTATTGACTTGCTCGAAGTCAGCAGACTCATACTCACAGTGGGCGAAAAGGTGTCTATATTTTTGATCTCCGGCTCCAGCGTCGAGCACTCTGGAGCCCGCTGGGACAGTTGCCGCAAACGCCTCATTCGCGCGGTACAACCATGTCCTGGAGGAGTTTCGCATCAGTCTCGCGCCTAGCGTCAATCGGGCATCAGATTGCAGTCAGAGCTGGTATGCTAACCACTTGTTCTGTTGAATATATGGCGCACCCGACAGGATTCGAACCTGTGACCTCTGCCTTCGGAGGGCAGCGCTCTATCCAGCTGAGCTACGGGTGCTTTCAAGATCGACGATCCGGAAAACGAACCAGCCGGTAACCGGCCAGCCACGGCTTCTTAGCGGAAGCAGGCGCGGGCTTCAACGGGCAAGTGGCCGGCGGCAGGCTGCGAACTCGGAATAACGCATTTTTCGGATTGCTCATTCCGCGAGGGGCCCACGATCTGGAGCTTGCCGTGGCCCTCGAACATGCGAGAAGCAAGCCCGCAGGCCGGCAAACCTGCGGTTTTGTCGGACTTATGAAGAATGGCGCCGGCGCCTAAAATGAAAAACCCGCCTCGGCGGGCGGGCGCAAATCAGTACTGTGAATAAATTCCTAGCATAATTGCCGTCACCTGTCAAGTTGAAACCATCGATCACGAGCGCCCCCGCCGAACGCCGCCCTCACTGCTCCCCGGCATACAGCAGCCGTGTCGTCGTGTTCGATGCCGGCGACAGGTTGCGCTGGATCAGCGCCTCGACGTGGTCGTTTCGCTGGCGCGCGCTGTCGGCGCCCATCACTACGAGGATGAGCCGGCGGCCGTCGGCATCGTAGGAGGTGACGATGTTGAAGCCTGAGGCTCTGATATAGCCTGTCTTGATGCCGTTGACGCCGCGGACGCGGCCGAGCATGTCGTTGTGGCCGCGCACCAGCCTGCCGCGGAACATGAAATCGCTTTCGGAGAAATAGTGGAAATGCTGCGGGAAGCGGGCGCGCAGCGCCGTGCCGAGCACCGCCATGTCGCGCGCCGTCGTCTGCTGGCCGGCGTCCGGCAGGCCCGACGCGTTGCGGAAGACGGTGCTGCGCATGCCGATCTGGCGCGCTTTGGCCGTCATCATCGTGGCGAACGCGTCTTCGCTGCCGCCGAGAAATTCGGCGACGGCGACCGCCACGTCATTGGCCGATTTGACGGTGATCGCCAGGATCGCCGATTCGACATCGATCGTCTCGCCGCGCCGGAAGCGCAGCTTGGTCGGCGGCTGCCTGGCGGCGTTGTCCGACACCGGGATCAGCGTCGTCTTGCTGATGCGGCCCTGCTCCAGCGCCTCGAACAGCAGGTAGAGCGTCATCATCTTGGTCAGCGAGGCCGGATAGCGCGGCGCCGTCGAATTGGCCTCGAACAGCGTCTTGCCGCTGCCGCCGTCGATGACGACAGCCGCATATTTCTGCGCCGGCGCCGGCACCGCCAGCATGGTCTCCGTCGGCGTCGTCGCGCAGCCGGCGACCAGCACCAGCAGCGCCAGCGCCGCGACAAATCTTGAGATGAGCGGAACGAGGTGCGGTTTGGACATTCTGAAGGTAAGCTGTTGCTGAAACGAGTGGAAAGTAGCGTAACCCGATTGCCCCGTCTATTTCGTTAATGCCGGTGCCCCCCGGCGTTGGCGCTGCCCCTCACCTGCCTGCCGGCATCGTCGCAAGACCTAGGTTCCTCGCCCCACGAAGTGGGGAGAGGTGGCCCGGCGAAGCCGGGACGGAGAGGGGGCGACATTCGCGAAGCCAGAACCCGGTGAGGGACAGGGCGCGAGACGGACCAAGATGCGAAGCCGTCAGGAGCTTGAACAGCGAGTTCCCAGACGCTGAAAGGCCCCTCTCCGTCCCGGCCTCGCCGGGCCACCTCTCCCCACTTCGTGGGGCGAGGAACCCAAGTCCTGCAACCGGCAACCGCAGGGCAATGAGGGGCAGCGCCGCCAGCCGGCAATGATCGCTCCCACAGGGTGCCCCGGCGTCTCTGATGTGAAATGCCCATCACCCAGCTTGCGCTACCGGCGTCATGCGGGTTTGCTGGCGCCGGCAGAATCAGCAGGTGCGCCATGCTCACGATCAAGGCAAACGGCATTTCGGTAACGGTCGATCTCACCGTCGGCCATCTCGCCGACATGGCGGTCGATATCGACGGGCGCCGGCTAAAACCGCTGCATCGCGCTCCGTGGATCGACGAACCGCGCGAGACGCTGCCGCCAGACCTGCCCGAGGGCACCGTTCGCCTGTCCGGCGATTTCCTCTGTGCGCCGTTTTCGCGCAGCGATGTCGAGGAAGCACCGCTGCATGGCTGGCCGGCCAACAGCCGCTGGGATGTCGTCGCCTCCGAGGCGACTGCCGATGGCTGGCGGGCCGTTTTCAGGCTGCAGCACAAGGTCATGAGCGCGACGGTCGACAAGATCCTCACCTTGCGCGACGACCATCCCTTTCTCTATCAGGAGCATGTTTTTTCCGGCGGTTCGGGCGCGATATCCGTCGCCCATCATCCGATGACGGCGATGAAGAACGGCGGCAGGCTCGCTTTTTCGCCCAAGCGGTTTGCGGCAACGCCGGACGACCCGCTCGAGCCCGATCCGGCCCGCGGCCGTTTTCTATTCGCCTATCCCGCGCGCTCGACCGACCTGACGCGTTTTCCCGCCGCCGCTGGCGGCACGCTCGACCTGACCGACTATCGCATGGACCAGAGCCGAGAGGATTTTGTCACGCTGGTCGAGGCCGACCATGGCGGGCCGGGCTGGACCGCACTGGCGCGAAAGGCGGAAGCCGATCTCGTTCTGGTGCTGAAGAACCCGGCCGAGCTGCCGGTCACCATGCTGTGGATCAGCAATGGCGGTCGCGACTACGCGCCGTGGAGCGGCCGCCATCGCGGCGTGCTCGGCATCGAGGACGGCCGCACCGCGCTCGGCCATGCCGCGTCGCTCGGCGACAACTGGCTGAAGCGGGAAGGGGTGGCGACCGCTTTTGCTCTCGGCGAAGGCCGCAATGTCTCATTCCGCCACGTCATCGGGGCGTTGCCCTTATTGGACGGCGAGCCGCCGCGCGACATCGCCACCGCGCAGGGGCATATGCGCATTGCGGCTGCCGACGGTTCGACGCGGGAAGTACCTTTCGACGGCGATTTCCTGCGCATTGGCCGATCCGTACCCGCCTGATTGGGCTGTGCGCAGGCAATCGCTCATTGCGGGCGCTTGCGCTGCCCCTCACCTGCCTGCCGGCATCCTCTCCCCGTATAGTGACGGGGAGAGGGGTGCTCTCGTCGACGGTTTCGCCAATCACCAGCGTTGCAGGAAGGGCGCCAACGTTGGGCCAGCTCTTTCTCCTCGTCACTATACGGGGAGAAATGCCCGGCAGGGCAATGAGGGGCGGCGGCGACCTCGACAATTGGTCGATCTTCAACAGCAAGCGATTATTACTGAAGCGACTACCCTGGGCAACGCCAGTCCCCGGATTTGAAATTGCTGCGAACTATCGCCAAGATACGATCCAAACACCCAGCCAGAAAGGCTCCGATGTCCGAGATTGCTCATCTCGCCGCCACCATCTTCAAGCGCGCCGGCAGGGCGCGGCGTTTTGTCGTTGCCATCGCCGGTCCTCCGGGCGCCGGCAAGTCGACGCTGTCGGCCCGCCTGCATGAACTGCTGCCGGAAGGGGCGGCCGAAATCGTGCCGATGGATGGCTTCCATTACGACGATATCGTGCTCGAGCAGCGCGGCCTGCGCGCGCGAAAGGGCGCTCCGGAGACCTTCGACTTTGCCGGCTTCGAAACCTTGCTGAAGCGCATCCGCGCGGCCGAGCCCGACATCGCCATTCCGGTGTTCGACCGCAGCATGGAGCTGTCGCGCGCCGCCGCTTCGATCATTGCCGCCGACACCAAGTTCATCCTGGTCGAAGGCAACTATTTGCTCCTTGACGAGGAACCGTGGTCGCGGCTGGCGCCGCTGTTCGATTTCTCTCTTTTCGTCGATGTCCCGCGCGCCGAGCTCGAGCGCCGGCTGCTCGAGCGATGGCACGAGCATGGCCGCTCCGACGACGACGCCCGCGCCTGGATCGCCTCCAACGACATGCCCAACATCGACCGCGTGCTTGCCCGCCGCCGCCCCGCCGATCTGGTGATCGGCGATCACGCCTGATTTGCAAGGACCAGCCGCGCCTGGAACCTTAGGACTTTCCGCCCGTTATGTCAGATACGGCAATGATGCTGACATGAGGAAAACTGTCCGATGGCTACTCCGATGGCAACCAAGGCAAGAAAGCCTGCGCCCGGCAAGGGCAGGGCAACTCGATCCAGGGCAACTCAATCAAAGGCAACTGAATCGAAGGCGGGCGCTGGCCCGGCCGTCGCCGCCCGCTCCAAGGATGCGGCAAAGCCCAGCTTTGGCAAGGCAGCACCGAAGAAAGTGACGCCGACCGCAGCCAAGACCACGGCAAAACCGGCCAAGTCGAGCAAGTCGGCAAGCGGCGGCTCGATGGCCGACAGCGCAATGCGAACCGTCAAGACGACGGCCAATGTCGCGGCCGGCGCGGTTGTCGCCACCGCCAGGGGCGCTGCGTCCCTTGCCGCTTCCGTTATGGGCAAGGGCGGTTCAAAACCCAAAGCCAAGGCAAAATAGCCGCCTCTCTCCGCCTGCGGCCGATTGAGCTAGAGCGTTCTGTCATTTGATTGAATCGTAGGGATTCCCGAATCACGACAATTTTGATTCAACCTGCTGGCTGGG
>NZ_JBVVQU010000106.1:0-9452 GCF_055811555.1 Mesorhizobium sp. WSM4813 | reverse complement strand
CATCGACAACCCGTTCGGCACGGGGTTGTCACCCATGTCTTAGGTACATTCTGTTACCTATGTCTCCGGGCTGGACATGAAACGATTGGCGCGCCCGAAGAGATTCGAACTCCTGACCCCCAGATTCGCTAGCAGGTACACTCCGACCCCACCACGCTTGAACTCGAAGCGCCAGTGGGGAAGAAAATGGGGAAGTAGTACAACCAAGCCGCAAAGCCAAGCATTATCAATGGGCTAGGACGATAATTGGCGGAGAGGGAGGGATTCGAACCCCCGATGGGCTTGCACCCATGCCGCATTTCGAGTGCGGTGCATTCGACCACTCTGCCACCTCTCCGCGGTCATGGTCCGCCGTTGCCGGCGCGGCGCACTAGATAACGGCTGGACGGACAGGTTACAAGGGCCAATCTGCCTGATATCAGGCTTCTCTCCGGGCCGTATGGCTCGTCCCTCGATACCTCTGCCGCTTGTGCCAACGGCACCGGCTTGCTTTCGGCCGTTTGCCTTGACTCGCGCCGCACCTTCGGCTAGGGACAGCGCGCAATCGGCGTGGAGGGCTCTTCCGCGCCGCTTGCTTTTTGAACCCGCAGACTGACAAAAAGACGGCCGAACCGCCTGAAGCGGTTCATCAAGGCCGACCGAACAGCGAAAGGCAAAAAATGTTCGCAGTCATCAAAACGGGCGGCAAGCAGTATCGTGTTGCCGCCAACGATCTCCTGAAGATCGAAAAAGTCGAAGGCCAGGTCGGCGACATCGTCGAGATCGGCCACGTGCTCGCGCATGGCGAGGGCGAGAATGTCACGTTTGGCGCGCCGTTCGTCGACGGCGCCCTGGTCACCGCCGAAGTCGTCGAGCAGGGCAAGAACCGCACGGTCATCGCCTTCAAGAAGCGCCGCCGGCAGAATTCGCGCCGCAAGATCGGCCATCGCCAGCTTCTGACCACCGTGCGGATCGCCGAGATCCTGCTGGGTGGCGCCAAGCCGACGAAGAAGGCCGCGGCCAAGACCGAGCCGAAGGCCGAAGTTGCTGCAAAGGCCGAGGCGAAGGCTGAAGCCGCGCCGAAGACCGAAGCCAAGGCAGAGGCAGCGCCGAAGGAAACCGAGGCCAAGGCAAGCGAAACCGCCGCTCCACTGTTCAAGGCGCCGAAGGGTGAGCCGGACGATCTGACCGTGATCAAGGGCATCGGCCCGGTCGCGGCCGGCCAGCTGAACGAACAGGGCATCACCACCTTCGCGCAGATCGCCAAGCTGTCGGACAAGGATGTCGCCAAGATCGACGAGCATATGCCGTTCAGCACCGACCAGATCACGGACTGGCGCGAGCAGGCTAAGGAACTGGCGAAGAAGTAAAGCGCGCCGGCGCAATCGTCGCCGGTTTGGACTTGAAACGGAACGCGAACGCGTTCATAAGACCTTTTAAGCGCCCTTGCGGCGCATCGGAGTTAGTTAGATGGCACACAAGAAAGCTGGCGGTTCGTCGCGCAATGGTCGCGACTCCCATTCCAAGCGGCTCGGCGTGAAGAAGTTCGGCGGCGAAGCCGTGATTCCGGGCAACATCATTATTCGTCAGCGCGGCACGACGTGGCATCCCGGCACCAATGTCGGCATTGGCACGGATCACACGCTGTTTGCGCTCGAAGCTGGCGCAGTCACCTTCAACAAAAAAGCCAATGGCCGAACCTACGTATCGGTGAACCCGATGACGAAGGCCGCGGAGTAGCCGGTTCCGTACGAGAACACCGGCACCCATCTCGGGAACCGGTGTCTGGCCAAGCCAGGAAATGGATCAGGGGAGATGGGTTTCCATCTCCCCTTTTTCTTTGCCTGGAGGACTGACATGGTTGCCGAAGCGGAAGACACGGACGGTGAAAGTTACGCGATAGATTGCCCGGTCCTGGTGACCGAGCGGCTGGTCCTGCGGGCGCCGCGCGAAAGCGATATCGAGCAACTGGTGGTGCTCGCCGACAACCGCCATGTCGCCGAAATGCTGGCCCGCATGCCGCATCCCTATGGCGAGGCCGAAGCACGCGCCTTCCTGGCGATGACGGCATCGCGCCGGGCCGGGATTGCCTATGCCCTGACGCTGGCCGGTACCGAAACCTTCGTCGGTTGCGCCGGCCTCAACACCACCGATCGCGGGCTGGAACTCGGCTACTGGATCGGCGAGCTCTACTGGAAGCGCGGCTATGCGACGGAGGCAGCACATGCGCTGGTCGACCTCGCCTTCCAGAAGACGGCGATCCAGGTGCTGCATGCCTCGACGCGGGTCATCAACCCGGCCTCGCGCCGGGTCATCCACAAATGCGGCTTCCAGTATGCCGGCCAGGGCATGCTGAACTCGATCGTCGCCGGCCAGGTGCCGGTCGAGCGCTACCGTCTCGATCGCAGGACCTGGACCAGCCTCAGGAACTGGGTGCATTTTTAGAGACCGTTTGGAAACTCTACTCTGGCGGCCATCTGATGGCGTTTTCTGCGCTTCCGGTGCTCACGGACCCAAATGTCCGCTGCGCTCCGGTTCTCGAAACCACCACCATATGACTCACCCGAGCGAATTTCGAAACGGTCTCTGACGCGTGGCCTGGCGCGAAGGATTGCGAACCAAACTCAAGGTCAGGCCATCTCGACCCAGACCGGCAGGTGGTCCGAGCCGACTGCTTGCCGGTCGACCCACAGGCGCTTCAGCGATTTGGCGAGCGAAGCGCTGGTGAAGACATAGTCGATGCGCTTGTGGCGGCTGGCGTCGCCAGGCCGCTTGGGGTCGACCCAGGTGATGAGATCGACGCCCGCGGCGGCAAGGCGCAGGGCGGCATCGACGGCAAGATCGGCGGTCACAGGCATGCCGAATTCGTGATCCAGGCGGCCGGCGAGTTCGACATATTCCGGCGATCCGGCCAGCATGTTGAAGTCGCCCATGACGACGAAGCCTTCGGGACAAGGCAGGTCCGGCAGGCCAACCTCGGCGACGCCCGACAGCGCGCCGCCCTCGATGGCGTAGTTCAACAGGCGCTGACGCAGAAACCGGATCTGGCTGGCGCGTTCGACCGGGCTGCGATGGTCGAGATGGGTGGAATAGAAGCGGATGAAACCAAGCGGCGTCTCGATCAGCGCCTCCAGCGCGCCGCGCTGGAAATTCATCACTTCGAAACTGCGGCTGCGCGGCAAGAGGAGATTGCGCGACAGATGAACCGGCGTTTTCGACAGCATCATGTTGCCAAGCTGGAAGGTGGTGGTGATGGCGCGGCCGTTTTCCAGACGCGAGCCGACATTGGCCTCGAAATTGCTGCCATAGACGGCGAAATATTCGGGCAGCGCCTCGCCAAGCTCGGCCACCATGCGCGGCCGCCATTGTTGGGGTTGTTGCGCGAGACCTCCTGCAGCGCGATTACGTCGGCGCCGCGCACGGCATCGGCGATGCGGCCGACATCGTAGCGGCCGTCAAGACCGACGCCGTAGTGGATGTTGTAGGTTACGAGCTTCATTGCGACTCCGGCCATGTTCATAAACAGCCTCGCCCTTCGCCCCGCCTTGGTTTAGAGCAGTGCCGAACGTTAGAGCAATGCCGCAAGGCCACTAGCAGAAACTCAGCAATACGATGAAATTTCTTGATCAAGCCAAGGTCTATGTCCGCTCCGGCGACGGTGGCGCCGGTTCGGTGTCGTTCCGGCGCGAAAAGTTCATCGAGTTCGGCGGTCCCGACGGCGGCGACGGCGGCCGCGGCGGCGACGTCTGGGTGGAGGCGGTCGATGGGCTGAACACGCTGATCGACTATCGCTACCAGCAGCATTTCAAGGCCAAGACCGGCACACACGGCATGGGCCGCAACATGACCGGCGCCAAAGGCGCCGACGTCACGCTGAAAGTGCCGGCGGGAACGCAGGTCTTTGCCGAAGACAACGAGACGCTGATCGGCGACCTGACCGTCGTCGGCCAACGCTACCTGCTTGCCAAGGGCGGCAATGGCGGCTTCGGCAACCAGCATTTCAAGACCTCGACCAACCAGGCGCCGCGCCGCGCCAATCCCGGCCAGCCGGGCGAAGAGCTCAATATCTGGCTCAGGCTCAAGCTGATCGCCGATGCCGGCCTGGTCGGGTTGCCCAATGCGGGCAAATCGACTTTTCTGGCCGCCGTGACGGCGGCCAAGCCGAAGATCGCCGATTATCCCTTCACCACGCTGCATCCGGGTCTCGGTGTGGCCCGCATCGACGGGCGCGAGTTCGTCATCGCCGACGTTCCCGGCCTCATCGAAGGCGCGCATGAAGGCGTCGGCATCGGCGACCGCTTCCTCGGACACGTCGAACGCACGCGCGTCCTTCTGCACCTCGTCTCGGCGCAGGAAGACAATCCGGGGAAGGCCTACAAGACCGTGCGCACCGAACTCGACGCCTATGGCCATGGGCTGGTCGAGAAAGTCGAGATCGTAGCGCTTTCCCAGGTCGACACGCTCGATGTCGACGCACGCAAGAAGAAGGTCGCTTCGCTGAAACGCGCCGCCGGCCGCGCGCCGATGCTTTTGTCGGCGGTCACCGGCGAAGGCGTCGAAGCCGTTCTGCGCGCGCTGATGACGGTCGTGGCCGAGGCACGCGAAGCTGTCGCCACGCCGGTCGAGACGCGCTGGAGATAGCGATGGCCGCGCAGCTGAAAAAATACCGGCGCATCACCGTCAAGATCGGCTCGGCGCTGCTTGTCGACCGCGCGACCGGCCTGAAGCGCGACTGGCTGGCCTCGCTTGCCGACGACATCGCCGTGCTGGCCGAAGGTGGCGCCGAGATCCTCGTCGTGTCGTCCGGCGCCATCGCGCTTGGCCGCACCATTCTCGGCCTCGGCAAGCGGGCGCTGAAGCTCGAGGAGAGCCAGGCGGCGGCGGCCGTCGGGCAGATTGCGCTGGCTGGCGCCTGGTCGGATGCGCTCGGCAAAGGCGGCCTGAAATCGGGCCAGATCCTGCTGACGCTCGGCGACACCGAAGAGCGCCGCCGCTATCTCAATGCGCGCGCGACGATCTCGACGCTGCTCAAGATGAAGGCGGTGCCGGTCATCAACGAGAACGACACGGTGGCAACCTCCGAAATCCGCTATGGCGACAACGACCGGCTGGCGGCGCGTGTCGCCACCATGATGGGCGCCGATCTCTTGGTGCTGCTCTCCGACATTGACGGGCTCTACACGGCGCCGCCAGCGCGCGACCCGCATGCCCGGTTCATTCCGGTCGTCGACCGCATCACTTCTGAGATCGAGGCAATGGCGGGTGCGGCCGCTTCGGAGCTTTCGCGCGGCGGCATGCGCACCAAGCTCGACGCCGGCAAGATTGCCACCGCCGCCGGCACCGCCATGATTATCACATCAGGCACCCGCCTGTCGCCGCTGATGGCGATCGAGCGTGGCGAGCGGGCGACTTTCTTCCGGCCGAGCGCCAATCCGGTCAAGGGCTACAAGACGTGGATCGCCGGGCAGCTCGAACCGGCTGGCCGGCTGACCGTCGATGCCGGCGCGATCGGCGCGCTGATGTCGGGCAAGTCGCTGCTGCCGGCAGGCGTCAAACTGGTCAGCGGCAATTTCTCGCGTGGCGACACGGTGGCGATCCTGTCGCCCGAAGGCCGCGAGATCGCGCGCGGACTGGTTGCCTACGATGCCGCCGATGCCGTAAGGATCGCTGGCTTGAAGACAGCCGAGATCGAAACGGTGCTTGGTTATGAAGCGCGATCGGCGATGATCCACCGCGACGACCTTGTGGTGAGCCATTCCGGTGACCAAGTACGGGCCGCTGACCAAGTACAGGCCGGTGACCAAGTACAGGCCGGTGACCAAGTAACCAGCGGAGGATGAGCCATGCTGAAGCTGCATGAAAAATCCCGGGACGACACTGCCGCGCTGATGGCCGATATCGGCCGTCGCGCGCGGGCCGCCGCCCGACCGCTGGCCATCGCCACAGCTGAGCGCAAGCACGCCGCGTTGATCGCCATGGCGGAGGCGATTATCCGCCGCGAGCGAAACATTCTCGACGCCAATGCCATCGATGTCTCGAATGGCCTCAAGTCCGGGCTTTCCGGCTCCTTCATGGACCGGCTGAAGCTGGATCCCGCCCGCATCCGCGCCATGGCCGACGGCATCCGCGAAATCGCCGGACTGCGCGACCCGGTCGGCGATGTCATTGCCGAATGGGACCGGCCGAACGGCCTGCATATCGAGCGCGTGCGCACACCGCTCGGCGTCGTCGGCGTCATCTATGAGAGCCGGCCGAACGTGACGGCCGATGCCGGGGCGCTGTGCCTCAAGGCCGGAAATCCGGTGATCCTGCGCGGCGGCTCGGATTCGCTCAACGCCTCGGCGGCGATCCATGCCTGCCTGGTCGAAGGGCTGAAGGCGGCCAATTTGCCGGAGCATGCCGTCCAACTGGTGCCGACCGCCGACCGCGCCGCCGTCGGCGAGATGCTGAAAGGGCTTTCCGGCAATATCGACGTCATCATTCCGCGCGGCGGCAAGAACCTGGTCGAACGCGTCCAGAACGAGGCGCGGGTGCCGGTCTTCGCCCATCTCGAAGGCATCTGCCATCTCTACATCGACCGCTCGGCTGATCTCGACATGGCGGTCAGGATCGCGGTCAACGCCAAGATGCGGCGCACCGGCGTCTGCGGCGCGGCCGAGACGCTGCTGGTCGACCGTGCGGTGGCCTCCACCCATCTGGTGCCGACCCTCGAGGCATTGCGCGCGGCAGGGTGCGAAATCCATGCCGACGCCGAGGTGTTGAAAGTGTTTGCCGACGCCAAACCGGCGAGCGACGCCGACTGGGTGAGCGAATATCTCGATGCCATCATCGCAGTAAAGCTGGTCGACGGCGTTGCCGGCGCGATCGAGCACATCGAGACGTTCTCCTCGCACCACACCGAGGCAATCGTCGCCGAGGATGCCGGTGCGGTCGAACGTTTCTTCAACGAGATCGATTCGGCGATCCTCCTGCACAATGCCTCGACGCAATTCGCCGATGGCGGCGAATTCGGCATGGGCGCCGAGATCGGCATCGCCACCGGCAAGATGCATGCGCGCGGTCCGGTCGGTGTCGAGCAACTGACCTCGTTCAAGTACCGCGTGCGCGGGACCGGACAGGTGAGGCCTTGAAGCTATTTGCCGTTAGAGCTTGAGGCTTTGCGCCCAGCCACCCCCCTCTCTCCTGCCGGACATCTCCCCCGCAAGGGGGGAGATCGGCTGTTAGTTGCGGTTTCGCCAATTACCAACCTTGCAGAATTTGCGCCGCCAATGAAGCTGCCAATCTCCCCCCTTGCGGGGGAGATGTCCGGCAGGACAGAGGGGGGTGCGTAGCGCAATGCTATCCTCACTGCCTGCCTCCTCTCCCTTCCTCAAGATGCCGCATGCCGAAAAGGGCTTGGCCGTCGGGCTGTTCGGCGGCTCGTTCAATCCTGCCCATGCTGGCCATGCACTGGTCGCCGAGATCGCGCTCAGACGCCTGGCGCTCGATCAGCTGTGGTGGATGGTGACGCCGGGCAATCCGCTCAAGAGCGCGCGGGAACTGGCGCCGCTGACTGAACGGCTGCGCCTGTCCGAGCAGATCGCACGGAACCCGAAGGTCAAGGTCACCGCCTTCGAAGCGACCCATTATGTCCGCTTCACGGCCGACACGCTGGCCCTGGTCAAGGCGCGCAACCCAGGCGTCGACTTCGTCTGGATCATGGGCGCCGATTCGCTTCGCGATTTCCACCGCTGGCAGCGCTGGCGCCAGATCGTGATGACGTTTCCGATCGCGGTTGTCGACCGCCCTGGCGCGACGCTGTCGTTCCTGTCGTCGGTCGTCGCCAAGACCTTCGATTACGCGCGTGTCGACGAGGGTGACGCGCCGCGGCTCGCCCGCATGAAGGCGCCGGCCTGGACCTTCATTCACGGCCCGCGCTCGTCGCTGTCGTCGACCGCGATCCGCAAGATGGCTAAGGGCTTGGCCCGTACGGACTAGCCTTCTCCCGCAAGAAGGGGAGAAGGCAAGTCCGGCCGTGTCGCATTTGCGGCTGCCTTTCCCGGATCCGTAGGCCATCCTGCGGGCATGGCGATTCTCGAGCGAAACCAGACCAGACGCGATCCGGAGCAGGGCAGTCCGCCAGCCCCGGCGATCGCTATCGCCAGCGTCGTCCTGTCGATGGCGCTGGTTGCGGTCGGCAACGGACTGATGTTCGCCTATATCCCGGTCCGGCTCGGCGCCGAAGGCTTCGATCCGACCTGGGCCGGGCTGATCGTCACAGGCCTTTCGGCGGGCGGCCTGGCAGGCTGCATCCTTACCGGTCCGTTGGTGCGGCGCGTCGGCCATGCGCGCGCGTTCATGGTGCTGTCGGCGCTGATCGTGCTGTCCAACGCTGCCGTCGGGGCCGGGCCGCACCCGCTGTCGTGGATCGCGGCACGCGCGCTCTACGGCTTTGCCATATGCGGCCTGTTCATCGTTGCGCAAAGCTGGCTGAACGACGTCATCGCCAACGCCATACGCGGCAGGGTCATGGCCTTCTTCTACGTCGCCTATGTCGCTGGGCTCGGTGTCGGCTACTCCACACTGGCGCTGATCGACATAAGGGCTGCGGACGCGCCGATGATCGGCATCGCCTTCACCGCTCTGTCGATCCTCCCCGTCGGGCTGACGCGGCTCGCCCAGCCACCGCCGCCGCAGGCGGCGTCGGTCGCGCTTGGCCGGGCCTGGCGGATTTCGCCGGTGGGCGTCGCCGGCATGCTTGCCGTCGGCGGCCTGTCAATGACGATTTCAGGCTTCGCACCGATCCATGCCACGGCCAAGGGCTACAGCCAGGCAGATGTGGCACTGCTTTTGTCGGCGATGCCGGTCGGCACGTTGATCCTGCAGATCCCGCTCGGATGGATTTCCGACCGCACCGACCGGCGCTTTGTGCTGGTCGCCGCTTCGGCGCTTGCCTTGGCGGCAGGCCTGTTCGCGCTGGGCTTCGACGGTGGTGCGCTGGCGGCGCTGGTCGTTATCTACGTGGTCTGGGACGGTGCGTCGGAATCGATCTATTCGCTGGCCAGCGCGCATGCCGCCGACCGCGCCGGCAAGGACGACATGGTGGCGCTATCCAGTTCGCTTCTGTTTGCGTGGTCGCTGTCCGGCTTTATCGTGCCCGGTATTGTGACCGGGCTTTCCGCTGTCTATGGAACGCAGGCTTTCATCTATGTGGCCATCGTCATTGCCACTGGTTTTTGCCTGTTCGTGCTGTGGCGTGTGGTGGCGATGTCGCCTGTTCCCGCCGCCGAGACCGGCAATTTCGCGCCGATGACGGCACAGGCACCGCTGCCGGTCGACCTCGCTTTCCCATCCGAAGAGCAGCGCCGCGCGGACAGCTAAAGCGCGTCGCGTTTGACCGGCCTCATGCGACGCGCTTTAGAGCGTCGGACGCTCAGGTTGAATCGAGAGGGGATTCCAGTGAGGCGACGTTCGTGATTCACTTCCTGTAGGAG
>NZ_JBVVQU010000105.1:0-9850 GCF_055811555.1 Mesorhizobium sp. WSM4813 | reverse complement strand
AAAGAGGGTTCGGTCTCCCGTCCGCCACCGCACCTGCTTTCATAGCAGAGTCGGCAAGAAACAAGTTACAAGGGGGGGCGCGAAGGATCGCCAGCCTTTGCTATAACTCATTCTCAACCGGGAACCAGTCTGCGGGCGTTGCTACGAATGGTTGACAGATCGGCGGGACAGCGCCCCCCTCTGTCCTACCGGACATCTCCCCCACAAGGGGGGAGATCGGCTGTAACGGCCGCCTTCGCAAAACCCTTTACGGCATCGGTTTTCGAGGCCAATACCGCTTCGACCAAGCGTTGGGGACACAATGACCAGTCTCAACATCGTCGAGGCATCCATCGAACAGTTGCGGCAAGCGCTGGAGGCCGGCACCGTCACCAGCGTCGAGCTGGTCGGCGCCTGCCTGTGCAGGATCGCCAGATTTGACCGCCATGGCATCACCCTCAACGCCGTTCCCGTGCTCAATCCCAAAATGTTCGAGGAAGCCGCCGCGTCCGACCGGCGCCGCAGGAGCGGCGCGACGCTCGGGCCGCTGGACGGCATCCCCTATACCGCCAAGGACAGCTACAAGGTGGCGGGCCTGACGGTGGCCGCCGGGTCGCCGGCCTTCGAGCATCTCACGGCCAGCGAGGACGCCTTCACCATTGCGCGGCTGCGGGCCGGCGGCGCGGTGCTGGTCGGGCTGACCAACATGCCGCCGATGGCCAATGGCGGCATGCAGCGCGGCGTCTACGGCCGGGCGGAAAGCCCCTACAATGCCGATTACCTGACCGCGGCCTTCGCCTCGGGCTCGTCGAATGGTTCCGGGACGGCGACCGCCGCCAGTTTCGCCGCCTTCGGGCTCGGCGAGGAAACTTGGTCTTCCGGCCGGGCGCCGGCGTCGAATAATGCGCTGGTCGCCTACACGCCGTCGCGCGGCGTCATTTCTGTGCGCGGCAACTGGCCGCTGGTGCCGACGATGGACGTGGTGGTGCCGCATACGCGCAGCGTGCAGGATATCCTCGAACTGCTCGACGTGATCGTCGCCGACGACCCCGACACCAGAGGCGATTTCTGGCGTGCGCAGCCCTGGGTGGCGCTGCCGAAGAGCTCGGCAGTGCGGCCGCCACGCTACACCGACCTTAGACTGGAGGGCGCGCTGCAAGGCATGCGGCTCGGCGTGCCCCGCATGTATATCGGCCGAGACATGGAGGCTGACGTTCCGATCCAGACCCGCGCGTCGGTTCTGGAGTTGTGGGAGCAGGCGGCAGCGGACCTGCGACGGCTCGGCGCAACCGTGGTCGAGGTCGATTTCCCCGTCGTCTCCAACTACGAGCGCGACCGGCCGGGCACCAAAAACATGGTCGATCGCGGGCTGGTTCCGGAAGAATTCGCCGAGCGCGAGATCTGGGACCTGTGCGTCTTCGCCTGGGACGATTTCCTGCGCGCCAATGCCGATCCCGCTATCCCCGATCTCGCCTCGGTCGACGGCGCAAAAATCTTTCCGCAGCCGCCGGGCGCGTTGCCGGATCGTTATGAGGACAGCTTCGATCTGGCGGAGTATGTCGAGCGGGCCAAGCGCGGTGTGACATCCTTCAATGATATCCCCGGCTTGGAGGCTGGTCTGAAAGGCCTGGAGGCGACGCGGCGCATCGACTTCGAGGACTGGCTCGACGCGCAAGGGCTCGACGCGGTGGTGTTTCCGGCGGTCGCCGATGTCGGGCCGGCGGATGCTGATGTCAGCGAGGCCTCCGCGGCACTCGCCTGGCGCAACGGCACCTGGGTCGCCAACGGCAATCTCGTGCCGCGCCATCTCGGCATTCCGACTGTCACCGTGCCGATGGGCACGATGGCCGATATCGGTATGCCGGTCGGCCTCACCTTCGCCGGCAAGGCCTATGACGATACGAAGCTGCTTCGGCTGGCCGGCGACTTCGAGCGTTTTGGCCAGCGCCGGAGCCGGCCGCCGCGCACGCCGGAACTTTCCGACGATGTCTTTCCCGCCCGGCCTGCCGCCCGCCAGGCCGGCGAGGCGCCGCCGCTCACTCTTGCCGCCGAGACTCGCCGTGCGGATGATCAGGACGAGATCACCATCACGCTTGATGTGCATGGCGAGGCCGGAACCGAGATCAGCGTGAAAGTCCATGTCAACGGCGAGCCCATTCGCATACTGCGGACCGGCGCGCACTTCACCGGGCGTGCGGTCGTACCGGCCAAAGAGCATGAGAGAATCCACAGCGTCTGGCGCGGCGCGTACGGCTCGATCGTCACTGCTGTCGTGCGGCTAGCGGACGGGAGCGCCGCCGGCGCCTACGCGGTGACCGGCGGGATTGGGTGAGGTTGCGGCAGGTGAGGGAGCTGCTGACCGCTATTACGGCAGCGAGGCCAGCCATTCGTCCCAAAATTCCTGCTGCAGGTGGACGAAGACCGGCATCACGTCGTGGCCGTCGGCAAAGATATTGACCAAATCAGCCTTTTGAGGGAACTGCCCCATTATCACCTTGCAGGCGATCAATCCGCGGCTCATCTCGATCACCGTCCCTTCGGGATAAACATTCCCGCTCGCTCCATAACAAAAGGGCAGTAAGCCCTCGATTTCGAGTTCCTGGCGGATTTGGAACAGGGCTTCGAAATAGTCTTCCTCCTCGGCCTCGATCATCTTGTCACGATAGCTGCAGGTGAGATGGCAGCCGGTTCGGACGAGCGCAAGATGAACACCGCTTGCTCATCGCCGCCCGTGCCTCCACCGATCAGGAATACAATGTGCTTTTCGTCCATTTGCCACCCCGTTTACCGTCGATGTAGATCGTAGTGCGGCACGGGTCGGATTTCCATCTATTGCTGTGGCCACCGCCACCGCGTCGAGCACAACCTCTGCCTTGGAGGATTCCTCGCGGCTGGGGCATCGCGGGGCCGAGAAGTCCGGCCTGCATGCCGCCGATGGTCGATGGCGGCATGCAGTGCGGCGTCTGCGGCCAGCTATTCAATCCGCGTTAGTCCGGCTTGCAGGGGTCGCTGCCGGCGTCGGCTTTGGCCGCCGCTGTCTTCTCGCCCTCCTGCTGTGCCTGTGCATCTTGCTGCGAGGTTGCGAGGTTCTTATTCCCGCCGCTTTCCTGGTTGGCAAGCGGCATGGTGTTGCCGTCCTTATTGGCCGGGCCGCCCTCGACCTTGCTGCCGGCATTCGCATCAGTTTCGAGAGGTGCGTGCGTTCCGTCTTTTGCGATGCCTGACTGAGCTTTGACCGATGCAGTCGTGTCATGGCAGGTGGCGCTTGCCGTGCCGGCGGTCAGCCCGAGCATTGAGGTGGCGAGCAGAATAGCGGTTAGGGTCCTCATCTCGTACTCCTTCGCTGTTTGAGGTCATCTTTCTAAACTGCCGGCCCTATCTGAGGTTCCGCTAATTCAGTTCGAACTTCGAACATGGCGTCGTATTCGCATTGATTTGCGGGCTTCCGCAGGCGCGGCCTATCGCGTATTGGCGCGGGGAAAATCCCTTGGGCGCGCGTGGAAGCATGATTCGACTGGAAAGCATCAGCAAGCAGAACGGCCGGCAGATCGTCTTCATCGAGGCGTCCGCCTCGTTGCAGAAGGGCGAGAAGGTCGGGCTGGTCGGCCCCAACGGCGCCGGCAAGACGACGCTGTTTCGCATGATCAACGGTGAGGAGCAGCCCGACGAGGGCCAGGTCTCCGTCGATCGCGGCGTCACCATCGGCTATTTCAGCCAGGATGTCGGCGATATGGAAGGCCGCAGCGCGGTTGCCGAAGTGATGGACGGCGCCGGGCCGGTGAGCGAAGTGGCGGCCGAGATGCGTGAGCTCGAAGCCGCCATGGGCGACCCGGAGCGATCAAATGAGATGGACGCCATCATTGCCCGCTATGGCGACCTGCAGGCGCGGTTCGAGGAGCTCAACGGCTATGCGCTGGATGGCCGCGCACGCGAGGTGCTGGACGGCCTCGGCTTCAGCCAGGAGATGATGGACGGCGACGTCGGAAAGCTATCCGGCGGCTGGAAGATGCGCGTGGCGCTGGCCCGCATCCTGCTGATGCGGCCTGACGCCATGCTGCTCGACGAGCCGAGCAACCATCTCGACCTGGAAAGCCTGATCTGGCTGGAGCAGTTCCTGAAGAACTATGACGGCGCGCTGCTGATGACCTCGCACGACCGCGAGTTCATGAACCGCATCGTCAACAAGGTGGTGGAGATCGATGGCGGCTCGCTGACCGCTTACTCCGGCAACTATGAATTCTACCAGCAGCAGCGGGCGATCGCCGACCGGCAGCAGCAGGCGCAGTTCGAGCGCCAGCAGGCGATGCTGGCCAAGGAAATTGCCTTCATCGAGCGCTTCAAGGCGCGCGCGTCACATGCCGCCCAGGTGCAGAGCCGGGTGAAGAAGCTGGAGAAGATCGACCGCGTCGAGCCGCCCAAGCGCCGCCAAAAAGTGTCGTTCGACTTCCAGCCGGCGCCGCGCTGCGGCGAGGACGTGGTGACGCTGAAGAACGTCCACAAGGGCTATGGCAGCCGCTCGATCTACGAGGGGCTGGATTTCCAGGTGCGCCGCCGCGAGCGCTGGTGCGTGATGGGCATCAACGGCGCCGGCAAGTCGACGCTGCTGAAGCTGGTCGCCGGCGCCTCCGAACCGGACGATGGCTCGGTGGCGCGCGGCCCGAGCGTCAAGATGGGCTATTTCGCCCAGCACGCCATGGAGGTGCTGGAGGGCGAGCGCACCGTGTTCCAGACGCTGGAAGACGCGTTTCCACAGGCAGGCCAGGCGCCGCTCAGGGCGCTGGCCGGCTGCTTCGGCTTTTCCGGCGACGAGATCGAGAAGAAATGCCGGGTGCTGTCGGGCGGCGAGAAGGCGCGGCTGGTGATGGCGCTGATGCTGTTCGACCCGCCCAATTTGCTGGTGCTGGACGAGCCGACCAACCACCTCGACATTGCCACCAAGGAGATGCTGATCACGGCCCTCTCGCAATACGAAGGCACCATGCTGTTCGTCTCGCACGACCGGCATTTTCTGGCGGCGCTGTCGAATCGCGTGCTGGAGCTGACGCCCGAGGGCGTTCATACATATGGCGGCGGCTATACCGAGTATGTCGAGCGCACCGGGCAGGAAGCGCCTGGGTTGCGGAGCTGAGGCGCAGAGCGGCGTTGCCGCTCACCCAACGCTCGATTTTGGAAAGGAAGCGCCGGCTGCTCAGTCGTGCATCGCAATTTCGCGCAGCGGATCGCCGCCGTCGATGAACAGCCGGCCTTGCGCCGTCAACGCGGCCTTGAGCCGTTGCAGGGCGATTTTTTCTGCCTCGGGATAGCGCCCGTCCAGCGCGCCGACGCGCACCGCAACGGCAATGTCGAAGCGCTTTTCCTCCGCCTCAAGGTTGAAGTCCTCGATGGCGACCTGACGAAAACTCAGCCGGCCCGCTGCAGTCTCGGCGCGCGAGGCGGCCCTGGCCTGCGCTATGGCCTTGGCCGAGCGGTCGATCGCCACCACGTGGCCGTCGCCAATCCGGCGCACGATCGCGCGCGCCGCAGCACCCGGGCCGCAGCCGATCTCCAGCACCCGCATTCCCTGCCGCAAAGGCAGCGCATCGATTAGCGACCATGGCTGGCGACGGGAAGGCCGACACCTGAGGGATCGCGGACATCGTCGATGTGTTCACTGCCGGAGGTGAAGGCCCCTTGATCGATGTCGAAGAGGCCGACGATCGGTCGACTTCTCAACTGCGCGACAGGAACAGTAGGGGATACTTAAGAGGGAATAAACCCCGAGCGGCCCGGCGTCGTTGGCCTGAGGGGGGGACTGGCGCCGAGCCTAACCGGTTGGGGGGTAGATCACCGGCCATTTAGATAGATACGATAAAGCTAATTTAAGCGCAAGCTAATGTTATGCGTTAGCGAGTGCGAGATTGTTTCTGATCAGTGGATGTTTTCGGCTGATCGCTTCCTGGCCGCGTTCAGACTGGGTGCTGGAACTGAGGCCGGGCGCGTCCGCACCTGTGACAGCGGCTATGCCTGACCTGTCGAACGCACCGGCAAGGCGCAGGAGCGGAGGCCCGCTTGAAGGCGTCTTGATCGCCGGCTTGACCCTTCACGAGGCCGGCGACATTGTGCGGTTCGCCAGTCCATAACGGTCGTGTGGGAATGGATTTTCGCAACGCCATCGATGAATCGCTGGCCTGGGCCAGCCGGTGGTTCGACTATGCCGTCACGCCGTGGTTTTTCTATCAGGCTGCAATCATCGTCGTGCTCTTCCTGGTCGCGAAGCTCGCGGCGCAGCGCATCGAGCCGCTGGTGGAAAACCGGGCACGCCAGATCAAGGGGCATCCCGGACTGTTGAGGGTCGTGGTTGCCCTGTTGCGGCGCACCGACTGGATCCTGTTCACGGTCTTCCTGCTTGCCGCGCTCATCCTCATGCGCGCCGTGACCTGGCCAAGCCGGACCCATTTCATCTATATCGCGCTCTCGCTATCCCTCACCTGGCTGTTCGCATCGGTGCTGTCGCGCATCATCCGCAACCGCTTTGTCGCGCGGGCTCTCGCCTGGCTGACCTGGATCTATGCGGCCCTCGTCATCCTGGGCATCGATGACGACGCCGCGGCTTTCCTGGACAGCCTCGCAATACCTTTGGGCGCCGTTCGCCTTTCGGCGCTCATGGTGCTGAAAGCGGCGCTGCTGCTGATCGCCACGGTCTGGCTTGCGGTGATCGTCGGCAAGTATATCGATAAGCGCGTCCGGATCTCCGAAGAGCTGACACCTTCGATCCGCGTCCTCGTCGGCAAGGTCGCAAAGGTCGGCCTTGTGCTGGTGGCGGGTGCCATTGCCCTGTCTTCCGTCGGTCTCGACCTGACGGCTCTGACGATATTTTCCGGCGCCGTTGGCGTCGGCCTGGCTTTCGGGCTGCAGAAGGTCGTTTCAAATTTCGTCTCCGGCATGATCATCCTGCTCGACAAGTCGATCAAGCCGGGCGACACCATTTCGCTCGAGGGCACGTTCGGCTGGGTACGCGAATTGCGAGCGCGGTTTGTCTCGGTGGTGACGCGCGACGGCCGCGAATACCTGATCCCGAACGAAGACTTCATCACCCAAAGGGTCATCAACTGGTCGTTCAGCGATAACCTCGTGCGGCTCGACGTGAATTTCGGGGTCTCTTACGACGCCGACCCGCATAAGGTCAGTGAACTGGCGATTAAGGCCGCCATGAGCGTTGGCCGGGTCGAAGCGGACCGGCGGCCGGTCTGCTGGCTCACGGATTTCGGCGAGTCCTCGCTGAATTTCGTCCTGCGCTTCTGGATCCACGACCCTCAGCAAGGTCTGACCAACGTGCGCGGCAGGGTGCTGCTGGCGCTGTGGGACACTTTCAGGGAAAACGGCATAGGCATTCCCTATCCGCATCGCGAGATCATCATGAAGCCGGATGGGCGCGCCGGGAAATCACGCAGGCGCTGATGCTGCCAATCTCCCCCCTTGTGGGGGAGATGTCCGGCAGGACAGAGGGGGGCGCTGTCCCGCCGACTTCTCTCACCGATCCCAATCCGCTCTCACGCGCATTAGCTTAGAACGTCCTTTGCGCGTTCAGAACGAACAAGGTTGGCGATCCTTCGCGCCCCCCTCTGCCCTGCCGGGCATCTCCCCCACAAGGGGGGAGATTGGCAGCTTCGACGCCGAGCGCGGTCTTTCGCGAGTGCATCCGGCAAGGGTTCGCACTTCGGCTCCTATGCTGTATCCAGCTCCGAACTCAAGGAGCCATCGATGACCTCACACCTCGACATGCCCGACGCCAGCATGGCTGCCGATGACGAGCGCGCCAGCGTCGACGACGTCGCGTGGCAGGACGATGTTCGCGCGGGCGTGCGGCATGTGCGCGATCTGGATTCCCTGCCGCTGTCGCCGGCCGAGCGCGCGGCGGCTCAAGCGGCGGCCACGCGCCACAAGGTTCGCATCCCAAAAGCCTATCTCGATCTGATCGACTGGAACGACCCCGCCGATCCGATACGGCTTCAGGTCATCCCGTCGCCTAGCGAACTGGCCGAGCTGGAAGGCGAACTCGACGATCCGATCGCCGACCACGCCTTCAGCCCGGTGCCGCGATTGACGCATCGCCATGCCGACCGGGTTTTGCTGTTCCCGACCTATCAATGCGCGGTCTATTGCCGGTTCTGCTTTCGCAAGGAGTCGCTGACCTCGATCGGCCGCGGTTTTTCGCGCGAGGCGCTGGAGCCGGCCTTTGCCTATATCGAGGCGCATCCCGAAATCCGCGAGGTGATCCTGACCGGCGGCGATCCGCTGTCGCTGCCGGACAAGGCGCTGGCGGAAATCCGCGCCCGCATCGAGGCGGTTCCGCATGTGCGGCTCTTGCGCATCCACACCCGCGTGCCGGTCGCGCTGCCGTCGCGTGTCACCTCAGGGCTGGTTCGCTCCCTGCAGGGCCGGCTGATGGTCACGGTCGTCACCCATTTCAACCACGCGCGGGAGATCACGCCGGCCACCGAAGAAGCCTGCCGCACGTTGCGGCAAGGCGGCTTCGTGCTGCTCAACCAGAGCGTTCTGCTGAAAGGAGTCAACGACACGGTCGAGGTGCTGGAGGAGCTGTGCCGCGAGCTGATGTACCGCCTCGGCGTCAAACCCTATTACCTACACCATGGCGACCTCGCACGCGGCATGGCGCACCGGCGCACCACGATCGCCAAGGGCCAGGCGCTGGCCAGCGCCTTGCGCGCCCGCCTATCGGGAATCTGCAACCCCGTCTATGTGCTGGACCTGCCGGACGGCGGCGGCAAGGTGCCGCTTGGGCCGTGCTATGTCGAGGCGCAGGACGGCGAGAGCTGGCGGATTCGCGGGCAGGATGGCGAGGTGAGGGCGTATACGGAGATTGTCGGCGACCCTTGAAAGCTTGGATTCCTCACTCCGCGAAGCGGGAAGAGGTGGCTCGGCGAAGCCGCGACGGAGAGGGGTCTTCCTTTGAGCACGCAAGCTCCTGCTGCCCGCGCCTGGGTTGGAACCGGATCCAATGCCTCGCATTTCTAGAGATAACGGGGCAAAGGAGCGCAGGGTGAAAGCTTTTTCGGCGGTACTTGGCGGCTTTGTGCTGACGCTGGCGGTTTTCGCCAGCGGATTGGCTTTCGCCATCTGGATTCTTTCCGCCGAGCCGGTGCGGCAGGCCGCCCCGACTTCCAGCGTCGCCGAACTGTGGCCGAGGGAGCCGCGGAAGGTGGATCCTGCTTCGCAGCGACTTGAGCGCCTCCCCGCCCGCGAAGTCCCAGAGGTCCCAGTTGGTCAGGTCCCAGTTGATCAGGCCCCAGTCGATCGGGCCCCAGTCGATCGCACCTCGAAACCGGCCGATGTCGCAGCTTCGGCGCCCGATCCCACCGCTACCGCCTCTATCAAGCCGGCAGCCGACGAGCAGCAGGAACTGCCCGCCGCCCATGTGGAATGGTGCGCAAGCCGCTACCGCTCCTACAGGCCAAGCGACGACCACTACACATCCTACAGCGGGGAGCCGCGTCCCTGCATCTCGCCCTATCTCGATGCCGGTCCGGTCGAGCGTGTCGCACAGCCTGCCGACGAAAGCGCCAGCTATGTCGAGGCGACCGAGAGGTGGTCAATCGATGGCAACGTTCCGGCGGATGAAACCGGCGGCGCCTGGCTTCCGCCCGACCACATAGAATATTGCTTCAGCCGCTACCGCTCGTATCGGCCGGAAGACAACACTTACCAGCCCTATTCCGGCGGCCCGCGCCGGCAGTGCCGTTAGGCAGGACTGAGCGGCGCCTTGCATGCGCCTGTCAGGCATCTGCAATCCCGTGCTGGGCCTTCCGCAAGGCGGAGGCAAAGTCCCGCTTTGTCCGTCCTGTGTCGAGGCGAGGGAGGGGGAGACGTGGGG
>NZ_JBVVQU010000104.1:0-10690 GCF_055811555.1 Mesorhizobium sp. WSM4813 | reverse complement strand
TGTTCTCGCCAGTTGAATGCAGAAACTACTTCACAGCAGCAGGGTATGGACTCACTTGAACGTCCGATGCTCTAGCGTTGTTGTTTTTATGCATGTCGTTATCGCAAAACCGCTGCGCACTTTTGCGCGACATGCATTAGACCTGCACGGGATTGGTCATCTCACTGTCTGGTGGCGACTTCCTGCCCTGGCGCTTCCGGCGGCGGCGCGGGTATAGAAATGCCTTCGCTGTCGAACGCCTGCTTGGCGCGTTTGGTGAGTTCGATCTGGGTGGCGAAGTAATCCGCAGCCGAGGTCCAGTAGCGCAAGGTGATAGCGACGTTGCTGTCGCCGACGGTCGCCACGAAGGCAATCGGCGCCGGCTCTCGCCTGACGCGTCGGTCGGCGGCGGCGACGCCCAGCATGGTCTTTTGAGCGAAATCGATGTCGTTCCAGGAGCCGATGGTCAGCGTGATGTCGCTACGTCGGGCACCGTTGCGCGTATAGTTGCGGACAGGCTGGTTCCACAGCGTCGAATTGGGGGCGAGGATGTAGACACCGTCGACCGTTCTCAACGTGGTGGCGAACAGGCCGATTTCCTCGATGGTCCCGGCGATGGCGCCGACCTCGACATATTCGCCGATGCGGAATGGCCGCAGCGCCAGCAGCATGATACCGGCGGCAATGTTCTGCAGCGTGCCCTGCAGCGCCAGGCCAATGGCTAGGCCGACGGCGCCAATGGCGGCAATGATCGAGGTTGTCTGGACGCCGAACTGGCCGAGCACCATGACGACGACGAGGATCAGTATGGCGTAGCGGACGATCCTCGAGAAGAAGTGGCGCAGCGTCGTGTCGAAGCCATGGATATGGCCGAGGCCGGCATAGATCGAGCGCTGGGCAAGGCCGGCGACGGTATAGCCGAGGACCAGCAAGATGACGGCGCCGATAGCCGAGAAGGAGTAAGAGACGATCAGCCCGCTGAGCTGCGCAAGGCCGGACTGCACGGTGAGGAGAGCGTTCTGAGGGTCGACAGGCATGAGGGGGATCCGGTTGGTCAATGCGCCGATAACCCAGGCCAGGCGACAAGAGTTCCGATTTTTCTTCAACTGCGGAACCGGAAGGAACGGTTCTTCGTTGGCTATAGCAGGGCTCCCGTCTTGAAACTGCAACGCAACTCTGCCTATCTAAGGGGTGTCACCTGCTTTGAAGGTGATTTGGTTGTTCTTGCTGCGAAAGGAAATACACTGAGAACAGCACTTTGGAAGAAGGCCGACATCGTGCCTTCGCCGGCCGGGATCAGCGTAAACGACGCCGTGTCCCGCGCCATCAAGACAGTCCTTGCCAGTCTGGAAGACTCCAAGGCCGAAAACATCGTCTCAATCGACATTCAGGGAAAATCGAGCCTCGGTGACTATATGGTCATCGCGTCCGGCCGATCGCACCGTCATGTCTCGGCTGTCGCCGATCATCTCCTCAAGGCGCTCAAGGATGCCGGGCTCGGCACGGCGCGCGTCGAGGGACTTGCCGGAGCCGACTGGGTCCTGATCGATTCGGGCGACGTCATCGTCCACGTCTTCCGTCCCGAAGTCCGCGACTTCTACAATCTCGAAAAGATGTGGCAAGCGCCGGACCTCGAGGAAGAGACCCTCCACTGAGCCGAATTTGATTGATGCATGTCGTTTCCCAACACCGGTGACCACTTTTGGTGACATGCATTAGCGGCTCTTCGAGGCAGGGATGAAGATCACCGTTCATGCCGTGGGCCGGATGAAAGCCGGCCCCGAGAAGCAGCTCGCCGACCGGTATTTCGAGCGCTTCGCCAAGAGCGGGCAGGTCGTAGGGCTCGAATTCTCAGGGGTGGTCGAGATTCCTGAGGGCCGCGCCCAGACCGCCAACGAGCGTCGCCGCGAAGAAGGCCAGAAACTGCAGACGCAGTTGCAGCCTAGTACCGCGCTGATGCTGCTCGACGAACGCGGCAAGAACTTTTCCTCCGAGGATTTCGCCGGGCGCATCGGCCTGTTGCGTGATGGCGGCCGCAAGGCACTTGTCATCGCCATCGGCGGTGCCGATGGTCACGACCAGTCGCTGCGCGATCAGGCCGATCTGATGGTGTCGTTCGGCGCGCTGACATGGCCGCACCAACTGGTCCGTGTCATGTTGGGCGAGCAGCTTTACCGGGCCGCCACAATCCTGTCCGGCCATCCCTATCACCGCTCGTGAGCGGTTGCAGGTTCCAACCCGAAACCGGTGGATTGGCGTGAGCCGCCCGGATTTTCGCCTCAATGCGTCACGAGGCTGTTTGCGGTCGGCGAGGCTCTCGAACATGGTTGATGGTTCGTTAACGAAGCCACGCATAGAGTCGGGCTTCAATGTCTGAAGATTGGAAATCGCGAACCGGCTTTTGGCGCGCACGCTGCGGCCTGGCAGCGGCGGCGCTCGTGCTGTCGCTCGGTGCCGCGTGGGCGCAGAACAGGCTCGACATGGCGCCTGACCCGGACCAGAGTCGCGCCGAGTACGAACGGGTATCGAAGGAGATCACGCTGTCGTCCGAGCGGCTGGCCAAGCTCGCCGCCGACATGGCGACGGTCAAAAAGGACCATGCCTCGATCACCGCGGCGCTGATCCAGTCGGCGATGACCGAACAGAAGCTCGGCCAGGACATCGAGGACATCGGCGCCAAGCTGGAAGGGCTGAAGGGCGAGGAGCAGAAAATCCGCGCCTCGTTGGCCGCCAGACGCGACGTTCTGGCCGAGGTGCTGGCTGCGCTGCAGCGCATGGGGCTCAATCCGCCGCCGGCCATCCTGGTCAAGCCTGAGGACGCGCTGTCGTCGGTGCGCAGCGCCATTCTGCTCGGCGCCGTGGTGCCGGAACTGCGCCAGCAGACCGAGATATTGCTGACGGACCTCAAAGAGCAGTCGCGGGTGACCGCCTCGATCGAGGCGGAGCGGGCGCGGCTGACGGCGGCAGTCGGCGAGCAGACGGCGGAAAAGAAGCGGCTCGGCATGCTGCTCGAAGCCAAGCAGAAGCTCGAGGCCGAGACGCAAACGGCACTGGCGGCGGAAAAGCAGCGATCCGCAGCACTGGCGGCCAAGGCCGGCAGCCTGAAGGAACTGATCGCCTCGCTCGAGGCCGACAAAGCCCGCAAGGCGGCGGATGCGGCGAAGGCAGCCGAGCAGAAGGCCGCCGATGCCGACAAGGCTCCGGCACAGACGGAACTGGCGGCCCTGCCGGTGCCGGAAGCCAACCGGCTCACTGCCGCGGCGCCGTTTTCGGCGCTTCAGGGCCAGATCGCGTTGCCGGTCACCGGCAAGATCAAGCGGCGGTTCGGGGCCAGCGACGGTAATGGCGCAGTGATGCTCGGTGACATGGTTGCGACACAATCGGGAGCCATCGTCACCGCGCCGGCGGACGGAAATGTACTTTATGCGGGACCTTTTCGCTCTTATGGTCAACTCTTGATCCTGAACGCAGGTGACGGCTATCATGTCGTTCTCGCGGGGATGAGCAGAATCAGCGTCGCGTCTGGCCAGTCGGTGCTCGCAGGAGAGCCGGTCGGCGCGATGGGAGAGGCCCGGGTGGCGAGCACCTCGGCATCGAAGAATGGAAATGCCACGCCGGAGCTCTATGTTGAGTTCCGCAAGGATGGAAAACCCGTCGATCCGACCCCATGGTGGGCGGACCGTTTCTCTGGAAGGACGTGAGATGATGCGGAAACTTTCGCTTCTGTTTGCCGGTGCGCTGATGGGCGCATCCGCGATGAGCCTGGTCTATGGCGCCCCCGGCTCGACGGCGAACGCTGCGGGCTCCGAGACCTATAAGCAGCTGGCGATCTTCGGTGACATCTTCGAGCGGGTGCGGGCGCAATATGTGACGCCGCCCGATGACAAGTCGCTGGTCGAAAACGCCATCAACGGCATGCTTACCTCGCTCGACCCGCACTCCTCGTATATGAACGCCGAAGAGGCGCAGGACATGCGCGTGCAGACCAAGGGCGAGTTCGGCGGCCTCGGCATCGAGGTCACTATGGAGAACGACCTGGTCAAGGTGATCACGCCGATCGACGATACGCCGGCCGCCAAGGCGGGCGTGCTTGCCGGCGACTATATTGCCAAGATCGACGGCGAGGAGGTTCGCGGCCTGAGCCTCAACGACGCGGTCGAGAAAATGCGCGGACTGGTCAACACGCCGATCAAGCTCACCATCTTGCGCCAAGGCGCCGACAAGCCGATCGAGCTGACGGTGGTGCGCGACATCATCAAGGTCAAGGCGGTCAAGTTCCGGGTCGAGAACGACATCGGCTACATGAAGATCACCTCCTTCACCGAAAAGACCCATGACGACCTCGAGAACGCCATCGACACCATCAAGAAGCAGGTGCCGAACGAAAAGCTCAAGGGCTACGTGCTCGATCTGCGCCTCAATCCGGGCGGGTTGCTCGACCAGGCGGTGAGCGTGTCCGACGCCTTCCTCACCCGTGGCGAGATCGTCTCGACGCGCGGCCGCGATCCGAAGGACGTCACCCGCTTCGACGCGCGGCCCGGCGACGACATCGACGGCAAGCCGCTGGTCGTGCTCGTCAATGGCGGCTCGGCCAGTGCGTCCGAAATCGTCGCCGGCGCGCTGCAGGATCTGCGCCGCGCCACGGTGGTCGGCACGCAGTCCTTCGGCAAGGGTTCGGTGCAGACCATCGTCCCGCTCGGCGAGAACGGCGCGCTGCGCCTGACGACGGCGCTCTATTACACGCCGTCCGGCAAGTCGATCCAGGGCAAGGGCATCACGCCCGACATCAAGGTCGACCAGCCGTTGCCCCCGGACCTGCAAGGCAGGGATTTGACGCGCGGCGAGTCGGACCTCAAGGGTCACATCAAGGGCAGCGACGAGGGCGATACCGGTTCGGGCTCGGCAGCCTATGTGCCGCCGGAGCCGAAGGACGACCTGCAGCTTATCTTTGCCCAGCAGTTGCTGCGCGGCGAGAAGACCGATCCGGCGTTCCCGCCGAACCCGGACAAGGCTGTGCTGAACCAGTAGGGGCCGTGCTGAACCAGTAGGGGCTGTGCCGAACCAGTAAAAGTCGATCAGCCGGACAACAGGTCTGGCTGCCTGATCGAAGCGATGTAATGCTGCCGAGGCCGCAAGGCCTCGGCAGTTTGATTCGGGGGAACCGCGGCTGGGGATGCGGCTTGGCTGACATCGGCAACGACATCGAACGCCCACTCGGGCAGGCCGTCCGGCCGCCGCGCGCGGCACGCAGGATCAGCGCTGGCGTGGTGGCGGCCACTCTCCTGGTGCTGGCCGTGATCGGCGTCTCCGGCGCGATTGCGCTGCGCGAAAGGCCATTTCGGAAGCCGGAAGAAGTCGCCGTTTCGACGCCGAAGACGACAGCGGTGGTCGAATCCGCAGCGCCGGCCACTGAGCCGGCATCGAAGAAGGAAGCAGCATCCAAGACGAGCGGGTCCAAGACAGGCGGGCCGCAGATCATCCACATGCCGACCGAAGCGGGCGATGGTCCGCCCAGGGCGGCCATCGTCATCCACGACCCTTCGACGATCGGCCAGAACCTGAGGATCGCGCATATTCCCGATAGGGCGCTGGTCGAGGCCGGCGAAACCGGCCCATTGCCGGTTCGTGCCGCCGACGGAAGGCGGCCGTTCGATCTCTATGCGCGGCCGTGGTCCGGTGCGCGCGGTGCGCGCGTGGCGATTGTTATCGGCGGGCTCGCCATGTCGCAAACCGGCACCCAGGCGGCCATCGCCAAGCTGCCGGCCGAAGTGACGCTGGGATTTGCGCCACAGGGCAACAGCGTCGGCCGCTGGATGCAGGCGGCGCGGCAGAGCGGCCATGAGATCGTCATGCAGGTGCCGCTCGAACCGTTCGACTATCCGAACGTCAATCCCGGCCGCAACACGCTGACGGTCGCGGCGACGGCGGACGAGAATTTGAAGAATTTGCGCTGGGCGCTGTCGCGCACGACCAACTACACCGGCGTCATGAACTATATGGGCGCGCGTTTTTCGGCAGATGCGGCGGCGATGGGGCCACTGATGGCCGAGCTTGGCAGGCGCGGCCTGGCCTATGTCGACGACGGCTCGTCGGCACGCAGCCTGGCGCCCGAACTGGCGTTGAAGAACGGTGTGCCGTTCGCCGCTGGCGACATTTCGATCGACGCCGTGCGCGATCGCGGCGCCATATTGAAGAAGCTGGACGAACTGGAAGCAACCGCGCGGGCGAAAGGCTTTGCCGTCGGCATCGGCTCGGCCTTCGACCTGACGGTCGATACCGTGTCGTCCTGGGTGAGCGAGGCCAAGAAGCGCGGCATCGAGATCGTGCCGATTTCGGCAGTGGCGGTGGATCCGGAAAAAGGTTGAGCATGGCGAAGAAAAAACCGGTCGATCCCGAGATGCTGCCTTATCGTCGCTGTGTCGGACTGATGATCCTCAACGGCGACGGGCTGGTCTGGGTCGGGCATCGCGTTGCCGAGCCGGACAGCGAATTCGCCGGCACGACGCAGCTCTGGCAGATGCCGCAGGGCGGCATCGACAAGGGCGAAGAGCCGCTGCAGGCGGCACAGCGGGAACTCTACGAGGAAACCGGCATGCGCACCGTCTCGTTGCTGGATGAGGCGCCGAACTGGATATATTACGACCTGCCGGCCCATCTGGTCGGCATTGCCTTCAAGGGGAAATATCGCGGCCAGACGCAAAAATGGTTCGCCTTCCGCTTTCACGGCGACGTGAGCGAGATTGAGATCAATCCGCCGCCGGGCGGCCACGCCGCCGAGTTCGACAAATGGGATTGGCGGCCAATGGAGGAATTGCCCGACCTGATCGTGCCGTTCAAGCGTCAGGTCTATGAGGACGTGGTTGCGGCGTTCCGGCATCTGGTTGCGTAGCTTGGCGCAAGCCGCGCTTGCGCCGACCACGGTTGCCGCGTCAGCGCGGTGGCCTTATTGATGGCCAATCCGCTGCAGACGGGGTTGGCATGAACGGCGCTTCCAAAAAATCTCTTTCTGAAAGGGTCGCCGTCAAAGCCGCCCCGATCTGCGAAGCGGCGGCCGGCGCCATATTGACCGTCGATCTCGGCGCCATCCGCCAAAATTACCGGCGGCTCAAGGCGCGTTTGGGTGGCGTCTGCTGCGCAGGTGTCGTCAAGGCCGACGGCTACGGGCTCGGCGGGGCTCAAGTGGCGGCGGCGCTGGCGCACGAAGGCTGCGCTACTTTTTTCGTCGCGCATCTGGCCGAAGGTGTCTTGCTGCGTCAGGCGCTTGGCTCACGTCCGGCGATCTATGTGCTGAACGGCATTCAGCCGGGCGCTGAAAGGGAAGCCGTCGACGCGGAGCTGGGCGCGGTCATCAACAGCGCCGGCCAACTCGCCGCCTGGCGCGCGGCGGCGCAGCGAGCCGGCCGCAAGCTCAAGGCTGCAATCCAGGTCGACAGCGGCATGTCGCGGCTCGGCATGGCGGCAGCCGAGGTGGAGGCCGTCACTGCCGATCCGCAGGCTTTCGACGGTATCGACGTCACCTTCGTGATGAGCCACCTCGCTCGCGCCGACGAGCCCGGGGATCCGGCCAACGAGCAGCAGCGGCTGGAATTTGAGCGGCTGCGCAAGATGCTGCCAAAAGCGACGGCCTCGCTGGCCAATTCCTCCGGCATCTTTCTTGGGCAGCCCTTTCACTACGACCTCGCCCGGCCCGGCGCGGCGCTCTACGGCATCAATCCGACGCCAGCGCAGGAAAATCCGATGCTGCCGGTGGTGCAGCTTCAGGCGAAAGTCATCCAGACGCGCAGCCTCGATAGGGGGGCCGGCGTCGGCTATGGCCATATTTTTCACGTGACCGATTCGCTGGTCGCGGCAACGATCTCGCTTGGCTATGCCGATGGCTGGCATCGACGCGCGGCTTCCGCCGCCTGGTTCGAAAATGTGCGTTTGCCGTTCCTGGGCCGTGTATCGATGGATTCGATCGTTCTCGACATTTCGGCCCTGCCGCCCGACCGGCTGAAGGCGGGCGACCTCGTCGAACTGATCGGACCGTCGCAGACGGTGGATCAGGCGGCCGGCCATGCCGGCACCATCGGCTATGAAATCCTGACCAGCCTCGGACACCGTTTTCACCGGCGCTATGTGAATGGATAGCGCGCGGACTTTTTTACGCATCTCGTTGTCCCAAAACCGCTGCGTACCACGGGTCAAGCCCGAGGGCATGCTTTTGGGCGACATGCTTGGGCACTTGGCGGACACCGTAAAATCCGGCAGACAGGTGGCCACGATGCCCCGCCCCCAAAATCCCTGACAAGACGTCGTTCTGGAGAACTATGCGATGAAGATCTTCGTGCTGGGCGGCGGCGTCATCGGGGTCACCACCGCTTATTATCTGGCCGAGGCCGGCCATGAAGTGACGGTGATCGACCGCCAGAAGGGTCCGGCGCTGGAAACCAGCTTTGCCAATGCCGGCGAGATCTCGCCCGGCTACGCCTCACCCTGGGCCGGTCCCGGTGTCCCGCTGAAGGCGATCAAATGGCTGTTGATGAAGCATGGTCCGCTGGTGGTGCGGCCGACTCTCGATCGGCATATGTGGATATGGCTGGTCAGGATGCTGCGCAACTGCACGGCTGAGCGCTATGCGGTGAACAAGGCGCGGATGGTGCCTTTGGCCGAATACAGCCGCGACACGCTGAAAGCGCTGCGCGAGGCGACGGGTATCGCCTATGACGAGCGCGCCAAGGGAACGCTGCAGCTGTTTCGCACGCAACAGCAGCTCGACGGCACAGCCGGCGATGTCGAGGTGCTGAAGACATACGGCGTGCCTTATGAGATTCTCGATCCCAACGGCTGCATTGCGGCCGAGCCGGGGCTGGCAGGGGTGCGTGAAAAATTCGTCGGAGGCCTGCGACTGCCGGGCGACGAAACCGGTGACTGCAAGATGTTTACCGACCGTCTGGCCGAGCTCTGCGTGGCGCGCGGCGTCACCTTCGAATACGACACGGAGATACGGCGCATCGTCCGTAAGCGCAACCGTATCGCCAACATCAATACGAGCAAAGGTTGGAAGGCTGCCGACGCCTATGTGATGGCGATGGGCAGCTATTCGGCCAAGTTCATGCGCACGCTGAAACGACCCGTCCCGGTCTATCCGGTCAAGGGCTATTCGATCACTGTGCCGATCAAGGATGCTGCCGCAGCACCGGTGTCGACGGTGATGGACGAGACTTACAAGGTGGCGATCACCAGGCTCGGCGACCGCATCCGGGTCGGTGGCACGGCGGAGATTTCCGGCTTCGACCTGACGCTGCATGAATCGCGGCGGCGCACGCTCGAACATTCGCTTGGCGACCTTTTTCCGGGCAGCGGCGATATGAAGTCGGCGACCTTCTGGTGCGGGTTGCGGCCGATGACGCCGGACGGGCCGCCGCTGATCGGCCGCACCGAGTTCTCCAACCTCTATCTCAACACCGGCCATGGCACGCTCGGCTGGACCATGGCCTGCGGCTCGGCCAAGGTCCTGGCCGACATCATTTCGAGCCGGGTGCCGGACATCAATGTCCGCGACCTCGGACCGGAGCGATACCAGCGGTAGGATCAGAAGGCGTCCTTCAGCCAGCCCCGCCTTTGAGCGCAGTAAGGAACTTGCCGCGCCACTTGGGATCAAGCTCCACACACTTTGCCGCAACTGCAGCGGTTTGAGGATAATTTCAAACGCGTCGGATGAATATTGTCAGACGAACAGGCCTCGTTCCCGTTCCACCGCCTTCGTGATGAAGCTCGCGACGATCTGGACGCGGCGCAGCGGCCTGACCGATTCGTGATAGACCAGCCAGTAGGCACGGCGGATGGGCGCGACAATGTCGACAGCCACCAGTTCCGGCATCGAACGGGCGACGAAGGTGTGCAGGATGCCGATGCCGGCGCCGGAGCGCACCGCTTCGGCCTGGCCGAGTGCCGAGGAGATGGCGAAGCTCGTGCGCCAGTCGGCGCCGAACTCGGCCGCATAGTCGAGCGAGGGGCTGACGATGAGGTCCGGCACATAGCCGATCAGCGTGTGCCGGCCGAGCTCGGCGGGCGTCTGGGGCAGGCCATGCGCTTCGGCATAGACGCGGGACGCGAACAGGCCGAGCGTGTAGTCGACCAGCTTCCCCGCCACCAGCCTGCCTTCGGTCGGCCGCTCCACGGTGATGGCGATGTCGGCTTCGCGCCTGGACAGCGAGAAGGAACGCGGCACCGGCACCAGCTGGATGGTGAGCTCGCGGTGAAGCGCCGTCAGAGCGCCGAGGCGTTTGGCCAGGAAGGCGACGCCGAAACCATCAGGCGCGCCGATGCGCACCGTGCCCGAAACATCGTCGCCTTCGCCCGCCACGGTCGAGCGCGCGGCAATCATGTCGCCTTCCATGCGCTCGGCGATGTCGAGGAAGCGCTCACCCGCCGGCGTCAGCTCGCTGCCGGTGGTCAGCCGCCGAAAGAGTTTTGTGCGCAGCGCATCCTCAAGTGCGGCGACACGGCGCGACACGGTGGCGTGATTGAGCTCCAGCCGCTTGGCCGCGCCGAGGATCTGGCCGGCACGCGCCACCGCAAGAAAGATGCGGACGTCATCCCAGTTCATGGCTGACGTCGGCAACTTTAGCGTTGAGCGTCGCGTTTCCGCCCACCCCCCTTGTAACTTGTTTCTTGCCGACTCTGCTATGAAAGCAGGTGCGGTGGCGGACGGGAGACCGAACCCTCT
>NZ_JBVVQU010000103.1:0-10696 GCF_055811555.1 Mesorhizobium sp. WSM4813 | reverse complement strand
GGAATCATTCCTTTGCATCTGGCCTAGGAATCACATCTCGATTCCACCAGTCTACCCCTAAGTTAGCGCCTATGGGGGGCGCTTCCCTCCTGCATCCACCGCTAAGTCGCGGCATAACAGACCTTTAAGCCGCCTCGGCCAGGCATTTGGCACACGTCCCGCGGAACTCGATCACCGCCTTCTTGGCGGCAAAGCCGGTCGAGCGCACCCATTCGTCCAGCCGGTGTCCGACATCATGGTCGGAAAATTCGGTCACCTGTCCGCAGGTGTCGCAGATGGCAAAGGCGGTCATCGAATGGCTGTGGTCGTGCGGCTCGGCGCAGGCGACAAAGGAATTGAGGCTTTCGAGCCTGTGCACGAAGCCGGACTTCACCAGCGTGTCGAGCGCGCGATAGACCTGCAGCGGTGCTCGAAAACCCCGATCGCGCAACTGGTCGAGCAACGTATAGGCGCTAAGCGGCCCGCTGGCGGCCTCGAGTTTCTCGAGCACGCACAGCTGGTTTTTCGTCAGCACATCCCTTGCCGCCATGATCCTGTTTCCAACCCGTATTGCGCCGGTTGCACGTCATTTCCGCATGCAGGCGGCTCCAGTCCTATCCAGATAGCGACGAACGGGCCTTTTTGCTACTGTTTCTGTGTCGGCATGGCCCAGAAGCCGGCCAACTCCGGGCAGGCCCAAATTTCGAAGCAGACATTGGCGGCCGAGTAAAAAACGGCGGGAGCAGTTCCCGCCGTACCTGTTCGGCTATGCGCTGCCAATCACTTCCGTGGCGGATCACTTGCGAGGCGGACCCTTGCGCTCGGCCGAGGCGGCCCACAGATTGATGTCGGCCTCGCGTGCGTACGTGTCGATTTCGGCGAGCTCGGCATCGCTGAAGTCAAGCACCTTCAGCGCGCCGACGCAATCCTCGACCTGTTCCGGCCGGCTGGCGCCGATCAGCGCCGAGGTCACCCTGCCCTTGCGCAGCACCCAGGCCAGCGCCATCTGCGCCAGCGTCTGCCCGCGTCGGCCGGAAATCGCGTTCAGCGCCTTGATATTGGCGATGGTCTTGTCGTTGATGAAGGCCGGCCTCAGCGACTTGCCTTGACTGGCGCGGCTGCCCTCGGGGATGCCGCCGAGATATTTGTCGGTCAGCATGCCTTGCGCCAGCGGCGTGAACACGATCGAGCCGACGCCGAGCCCCTCCAGCGTGTCGAGTAGACCATCGTCCTCGACCCAGCGGTTGAGCATCGAATAGCTCGGCTGATGGATGATGCATGGCGTGCCGAGCTGCTTCAATATATCGGCGGCCTCGCGCGTGCGCTGCGAATTGTAGGAGGAGATGCCGGCATAAAGCGCCTTGCCCGAGCGCACCGCGTGATCGAGCGCACCCATCGTTTCTTCCAGCGGCGTTTCGGGGTCGAAGCGGTGCGAATAGAAGATGTCGACATAGTCGAGCCCCATCCGCTTCAGGCTCTGGTCGAGGCTGGCCAGCACATATTTGCGCCCGCCCCATTCGCCATAGGGTCCGGCCCACATCTCATAACCGGCCTTGGTCGAGATGATCAGCTCGTCACGATAGGAGGAGAAATCCGTCCGCAGGATTTCGCCAAAAGCCAACTCCGCCGAACCGGGCGGCGGGCCGTAATTGTTGGCGAGGTCGAAATGCGTGATGCCGAGATCGAACGCCTTGCGCGCGATCGCCTGCTTGGTCCGGTGCGGTGTGTCGTCACCGAAATTGTGCCAGAGCCCGAGCGAGATCGCCGGCAATTTCAGGCCGGATCGCCCGCAGCGATTATAGACCATGTTCTCGTAGCGGTTTTCGGCGGGCACATAGGGCATGGGAGATCCTCAAATCAAAAGCGAGCCCGGCAGCTGCCACCGCGAAAAAGGGTGAGTCGGCTCTGCTCTCACCCTTAGCTTCTCCAGGTTTCTATGGGGAGAGGGTTCGACGTGTCGCAACCACTGAAGCCCGCACCTATTTCTTCTTCGCCAAAGGTCCTTTCTTCTTCGCCAACAGCCCTTCCGCATCCTTGACGCCCAGTGCCGCAGGCCGTTCGCAGGTGGTCTGCATGGCAACGAATTTTCCGCTCGCGCCCGACCGCAGCATGCCGGTCATCACATCCACGGCATGCAGCGCCAGTTCCATCGAACAGCGATGCGGCCGGCCTTCCGCGATAGCCAGCGCCATGTCGGCGAGACCGGCGGTGCGGTAGTTGGCCATCATGCCGTGCGAATGCATCTGGTTGGCCACGCCGAACGGATGCTTCCATTTCGGCAGCTTCTTGACCGGCTTGGCGCCGTTGGTGAAGCGAACGTCCCCACCGAAGAAATTCGGATCCGGCAAAAACACCGTGCCCAACTCGCCGTAAAGTTCCATCGGCGCATGGCCATGGCTCCACACATCCCAGCTGGTATTGAGCGTCACCACGGCGCCATTCTCGAACTCCATCACGCCATGGATCGTCGTCGGCGTGGCGACCAGGATTTTTTCGCCGGCGCGAGGTTTCGAGCTGATGGTGCGTTCTGTCGAGGGGATCGAAGCGAACGCCGCCACCTGCTTCACCGGCCCGATCAGCTGGATCAGATTGGTGATGTAATAGGGTCCGATATCGAGCACCGGACCAGCGCCAGGCTGGAAGAAGAAGTCCGGATTGGGGTGCCAATGCTCCATCCCATGGCTCATCACATGGCATGTGCCGCTGGTGATCTTGCCGAGCTTGCCAGTGTCGATCAGGTTGCGGACAAGCTGGTGCGCGCCGCCGAGGAAAGTGTCGGGCGCCGAGCCGATGCGCAGTCCGTCTCTCTCCGCCAGATTCTTCAGGTCGAGCCCTTCCTTGACCGACAGCACGAACGGCTTTTCCGAATAGACGTGCTTGCCGGCATCGAGGATCTGTTTCGATACCTCGTAGTGCACCGCCGGAATGGTGAGATTGACGATGATGTCGATGTCGCCGGCCTTGAGCAGCCCTTCGACCGTTTCGGCGCGCAGCTTGAACTCCTTCGCCCGCGCCTTGGCCGCATCCATGTTGATATCCGCGCAGGCGCGCATCTCGATGCCGCGAAACAACGGCGCCAGTGAAAAATACGCCTTCGAGATGTTGCCGCAGCCGATGACGCCGACCCCAAGTTTTTTTGCCATGCTGGTTTGCTCCTAATAAGTCTTGGCGGCTGCGATCGAGCGGCGGGCGAAGCGCTCGATATCGTTGGGGTTGTCCTGTTCCATGACGTAGTGCTTCGCGGCGCTCTTGGCGCGCAGCGCCTTGATCAGGCCGGCCCAGTCGATTGTGCCGTGGCCGACATCCGACCAGCCGTCCTCGTCGAGACCCTCGCCGGGCTTGGCGATGTCCTTGACATGGACGGCGGCGATGCGTTTGCCATACTTCTCGATCCAGGGCAGCGGATCGCCGCCGCCGCGCATCACCCAGGCGACGTCCATCTCCCAGCCGATGTCGGGCGCTGCCGCCAGGATATGGTCCTGCGGCACCGACCCGTCGGCAAGCTTCTTGAACTCGAAATCGTGGTTGTGCCAGGCAAAGCCGTAGCCGGCCTTGCCTGCCGTCTCGCCGACCGTGGCCAGGCGGGCGCCGAAATCGCGCCAGCCGGCCGCGTCGGTCGGCCTGCTCTCGGCAACCAGATAGGGGCAGATGAGCAGCGTGATGCCGAGCGCGTCGGCGATTTTGCGCACGCCGTCAAAATCCTTCTCGAGCGCGTCGATCGAGAAATGGCCGGTCGGCATGGCGAGCCCGTTCTTGTCGAGTTCGGCACGAAACGCCTTGGGGTCGTCATAGACGCCGCCGAACCCCTCGACTTGCGCGTAGCCGAGCTCGCCCAGCAGCTTGAGCACCCCTTCCCAGGGTTGGAAATTGCGGGCGCTGTAAAGTTGGAATGACCAATTCATCGTCTCTGTCCGTTCTCTGGGGGATGGATGGGCTTGAGGTGAAATTCTTGGGAATGAGGTGTTGGGGAGTTACAGGCGGGTGCCGGTTGCGGCATCGAACAGCGAAGCGCGCATCGGGTCAAAACCGATGCTCACCGTGTCGGCATTGTTTGGCGTGCGCTCGGATGTCACCCTAACCGTGAAATTCTGATTTCCGAGCTTCAGCCAGACCAGCGTGTCGGACCCCATGGGTTCGACGACGACGACATTTGCAGTGGCTGTGAACGGCCATCCGGAGCCGCTGTTGAACGCGACATGCTCGGGCCGGATACCGAACACGGCCGCCCCCGGCACGGGCTCCTTTTCGAAAGCGTAAGTGACGAGCGGGATTCGCACATCCTCGGCGACGAAGTGCCAGTTGCCATCGTCCTTCTCCAGCCTGCCGTCGAGGAAATTCATCGCCGGCGAGCCGAGGAAGCCGGCGACGAAACGGTTGACCGGGCGGTTGTAGATGGTCTGCGGTGCGTCGAGCTGCTGGATGACGCCGCCCTTCATCACCGCGATGCGGTCGGCCAGCGTCATCGCCTCGATCTGATCGTGGGTGACATAGATCATCGTGTTCTGCAGCTTGCTGTGCAGCAGTTTGATTTCGACGCGCAGCTCCGCGCGCAGCTTGGCGTCGAGATTGGAAAGCGGCTCATCGAACAGGAAGACGTCGACGTCGCGCACCAGCGCCCGCCCGATGGCCACACGCTGGCGCTGGCCGCCCGAAAGCGCCGACGGTTTGCGCTGCAGCAATGGCTCGATCTGCAGGATTTCGGCGGCCCGCGCGATGCGCTTGGCGATCTCGTCCCTGGGAATGCCGGCAACGCGCAGCCCGAAGGACAGGTTCTTCTCGACGGTCATCTGCGGATAGAGCGCATAGGACTGGAACACCATGCCGATGCCACGGTCCTTGGGTTCCTCCCAGGTGACGTTCTTGCCCTTGATGAAGATGCGGCCGTCCGAAACGTCGAGCAGGCCGGCGATGCAGTTGAGCAAGGTCGACTTGCCGCAGCCGGACGGCCCGAGCAGCACGATGAACTCGCCTTCGGCGACATCGATGTTGAGCGTCTCCAGCACCGAAATTGCGCCGAAATTCAGCGACAGGTCCTGGATTGAGACGCTGGGATTTTCGAGTCTTGTCATCATCATCCTTTCACCGCGCCGGCGGCGATGCCGCGCACGAAAAGCTTGCCGGAAACGAAGTAGACGACGAGCGGTACCAGGCCGGTCAGGATGGTGGCGGCCATGTTGACGTTGTATTCCTTCACGCCTTGCACCGAGTTGACGATGTTGTTGAGCTGCACCGTCATCGGATAGGTGTCGGGGCGGGTGTAGACGACGCCGAACAGGAAGTCGTTCCAGATGCCGGTCACCTGCAGGATGACGGCGACGACGAAGATCGGCAGCGACATCGGCAGCATGATACGGAAATAGATGCCCCAGAAGCCGGCGCCGTCGACGCGCGCCGCCCGGAACAGTTCCTCCGGCATCGAAGAGAAGTAGTTGCGGAACAACAGTGTCAGGATTGGCATGCCGAAGATGGAATGGACGATCACCAGGCCGCTCAGGCTGCCGTAGAGGCCGATTTCGCGCAGGATGATGACGATCGGATAGATCATCACCTGATAGGGGATGAAGGCGCCGACGATCAGGATGACGAAGAAAGTGTCGGCTCCCTTGAAGCGCCAGTTGGCAAGCGCGTAGCCGTTCACCGAAGCGATGGCGATCGACAGGACGACCGACGGAACGGTGATGCGCACCGAATTCCAGAAGCCGCGCGAGAGCCCGTCGCAGTTGAGGCCGGTGCAGGCGCTGGACCAGGCCTTCACCCAAGGCTCAAAAGTGATCTCCAGCGGCGGCGAGAAGATGTTGCCGAGGCGTATCTCCGGCATGCCCTTGAGCGACGTCACCACCATCACATAGAGCGGCAACAGATAATACAGCGCCATCACGATGAGCGTGCCATAGAGGAAGATGTTGCGACGCGAGAGCACATGCCGCGGCTTCGGCCCTCGCGGCCCGGATGCCTCAAGCCCGATAGAGCCCGTACCTGCAGGCAGGGGACCGGCAAGGTCAGCCACGCTTCTTGCCTCCGAATTCGAGATAGGCCCAGGGAACGATGACGACCACCACCGACAGCAGCATCATGGTCGAGGCGGCGAAGCCCTGGCCGAGGTTCTGGGCGAAAAACATGTAGTCATAAACATATTTGGCCGGCACTTCGGAGGCGATGCCGGGACCGCCGCTGGTCTGGGCGACAACCAGGTCATAGACCTTGACGATGCCGGCAGCGATGATGACGAGCGCGGTGATGAACACCGGTCGCATCATCGGGATGATGATGAAGACATAGGTCTTCAAAGTGGGTATCCCATCCACCCGCGCGGCCTTCCAGATATCCTCGTCGATGCCGCGCAGGCCCGCCAGCATCAGGCACATGATGAGCCCGGTGCCTTGCCAGAGCGCGGCGATCAATATGCCGTAGATGACGATGTCGGAATTGTAGAGCGGATCGAAGTTGAAGCTTTCCCAGCCGAGGCCGCGCACTACCCCCTGGATTCCGAACTCCGGATTGAGCAGCCACTGCCAGACAAGACCGGTGACGATGAACGAGAGCGCGAAGGGATAGAGGAAGATAGTCCGGAACGTGTCCTCGAAGCGGATCTTCTGGTCGAGCAGCGCCGCCAGTATGAAGCCGATGACCAGAGAGAACACCAGCGACAGCACGCCGTAGACCAGCAGGTTCTCGATCGAGACCAGCCAACGCGGCGTCGACCACAACCGATAATACTGGTCGAGCCCGACGAAGTTCAGCCGCGGCAGCAGTTTTGAGTTTGTGAAGGAATAGAGCACCGTCCACGCGCTGCCGCCGACGAAGATCACCAGTGCGGTGAGGACCATCGGAATAGAGGCGACCTTGGCGTTAAGGTTGCGGAAGAGTTGGTTGGGGCGTTCGCTCTTGCTCATCTGCACAGCCGGGCTGGATCGGGTAAGGCCGAAGGGTCAGGGCCAAGGGTCAAGACTTGACCCGGAGCTCCCGGCCCCGCGGCGGGCCGGGAGCGGTTCGTCGATCGTCAGTCCGCTGAGGCGACGATGTCGGCGAAGCGCTTTTGCGCCTCTTCCACAGTCATGTCCGGCTTGGCGAAGAACTCGGAGAACAGGTCCTCCTTCTGCTTTTGGGTGTCCTGCGACAGCAGCTGGTCCGTCCAGGGCATAACGCTGCCCTTGGCCAGGATGTCGAGCCCTTTCTTCATGCAGTCGTTCGCCGCCTTGAGGTCGATATCGCCGCGCACCGGCAGCGAGCCCTTCTTGAGGTTGAAGGCGACCTGCGTCTTGGGATCGAGCAGCGTTTCGGCCAGCGCTTCCTGCGCCTTGGACTTTTCAGCGTCCTGTAGCAGCGGGAAGTAGAAGGCGTCGCCGCCGGTGGCGATGACCTCGTTCAGGCCAAGGCCGGGAAGGCAGGTATAGTCCTTGCCGGCGGTCTGGCCGGCAACCTGGAACTCGCCCTGCGCCCAGTCGCCCATGATCTGGCCGCCGGCCTTGCCGGTGATGACCAGATTGGTGGCCTGGTTCCAGTCCTGCACATTGGTGTTCTTCGCCATCTTGCGGGCATCGTCCGCGGCCTTGAACACCTTAGCGACCTCGGGTCCGGCGGCGAATTCGGCATCCTTGTCGCGATAGACCTTCAAGAACGCGTCCGTGCCGCCGACCGCCGTAAGCAGCACGTCGAAGGCGCCCGAAGATTGCCAGGGCTGCCCGCCGACTGCCAGCGGTATGACGCCTGCCTTCTCCAGCGCAGGGGCGGCTGCAACATATTCATTCCAATTCTTCGGCACCGGCACACCGGCCTTTTCGAAGGCCGCGTTCGACAGCCACAGCCACTGCCAGGAGTGAATATTGACCGGCACGCAATAGATCTTGCCGTCGAGGGTACAGCCGTCGAGCAGGCTCTTCGGCTGAACGATTTCCGCCCACTTGTCCCTGGTGGCGAGCTCGGTCAAATCGCGCATCAGACCGGCCTGCACCAATTCTTCCGCTTGCCTTCCGTGGTTGAACTGGGTGGCGCCCATGGGGTCACCGCCAGTGATGCGGCTGATCATGATCGGCCGCGCCGTGCCGCCGGACCCGGCGATGGCGCCGTCGACCCAATGATTGCCTGTCGCGTCGAACGCCTTGGCGAATTCGGCGACCGCCGCCGCCTCGCCGCCTGAAGTCCACCAATGGGTGACTTCCAGATCCGTCGCTGCCGCCGGGCCGGCGAATGGCAGCGCCACCGCCAACGCAGCGGTCATAAATTGGTATCGCATTTCGGCTCCTCCCAGAATCTGAAACGTTACAGATTTTCGATAAGGCAATTGCGAAAGGCACGCAACCCCGATTAGGAGCGGTTCGACATTTTTCGAGCCGCGAACAAAGTCACCGTACAATTTTCCGTCCATTGCATCGCAGCGAAAACACACTGCATTGCAAAAATGATGCTGCAATGCATGAAATTCGACGAAACCTTGCTCAGCGGGCAAGTCCTGCCGACCTCCAACGTCTTCGCGTCCAACGGAGCGCCGCTCATACAGAGCACCCGTCAGCAGCCGCTGCGCGAGGACAAGTGACAATCTGTAACGTTTCAGTGTATAGGGTGTTATCGGGCGGAGAGTCGCAGGCGAGCCGCAATCCGCCGATTGCCGGCCAGCACGGCAACTGCTATGCGCCTGACGGGCGGGATGAATGGACAGAGATCAGACGGAAAAGGACGACGAGGCCTCGGCACTGGGCCGGCCGACATTGAAGACGCTTGCCTTCATGACCGGGCTGGGCGTCACCACCGTGTCGCGGGCGCTGAAGGACGCGCCCGAGATCGGCGCCGAGACCAGGCGGCGCGTCCAGCTCGTCGCCAGGCAGATCGGTTACCGCCCCAACCGTGCCGGTGTGCGCCTGCGGACCGGCAAGACCAACGTCATCAGCCTCGTGCTCAACACCGAGCGCGAGATCATGAGCTTTGTCTCGGACATCATCTACGGCGTCTCGGAAGTCATCGCCGATACGCCCTATCACCTGATCGTGACGCCCTACTCACGCTCGCAGGATCCCCTGGACCCGATACGTTATCTCTTGGAAACCGGCTCCGCCGACGGCGTCATCATTTCGCGCACTCAGCCGAATGACCCCAGGGCCCGTTACATGCTGGAGCGCGGTATCCCCTTTGCCACGCATGGGCGCACCGATATGGGGCTGATCCATCCCTATCATGATTTCGACAATTACGCGTTCGCGACCGAGGCTGTGCGCCACCTGGCCGGCATCGGCCGCCGCAGGCTGGCTCTGCTGGCGCCGCCAGTCGAGCTGACCTACCACGGTCATACGCTGAACGGCTTCACCGATGCGCTGAGCGAGGTCGGCGCCAGCGAAATCCCGTTCAACACCGTTTCGGTCGACCATTCGATCGAGCAGATCAGAATGAGGACCGCGCAACTGATGCGCCGCGACGTCAGGCCGGACGGTTTCGTCAGCAGTGCCGCTGCCGCTACGCTCGCCATCGTCGCCGGCATCGAGGACGCCGGCCTCAAGCTCGGCCGGGACGTCGATGTGGTGTCCAAGCAGTCGTCGGACCTGCTGCACCTGTTCCGCAGGGAATTGCTGGTCGTCAATGAGAACTTCCGGCTGGCCGGCGCCGAGCTCGCCCGCTCAGTGTTGGGCTGGATCGGCGGCGCAGCACCGGGCTCCTTGCAAAGCCTGAGCGAGCCGACCGGCGTTATGGCCTATCGCCGTCCCGACTAGAGCGGATAGGTTCAAATTGAACTGGGCATCCCGCCCATCAATTTGTCTTAGCCGCATTTCTACGACGCCAAGTGAGTCCACCCTGGCTGCAAAATGCGCGCTGCTGACTGGCAGCCTTGGGCCGGGAGCGGACCGTCAGGTCTTGGCTCGGTTGCTCAGATAGCTGCCGTTCTGCAGCCGATCCCCGTTGCGGTCGTTCGGGTACAACTAACAGCTTCCCAAAAGCTGCCATTCACATCCGCGCGGCAATGTAAACTTTGCGCCGTTCGGGGACACGCAGCCGCGCCATATTCTTAGAGGTGCACAACTCAAAATACTGTATCGCCGGAATGAAAACCGTCGACTTGCGTCGAGGTCTTACGAACTTCGCAACTATGGGCGCTTGCGCCTCCGGACCTTCGGCTTCGGCGGCGGGGGGAAGTAAACCTGCACGTTGCCACTGCCGAGCGTGGCCCCTTGATCCGCGATTATCTCAGCTAGCGCGCGCATGACGTGCTCATCGCCTTGGCGCGCATCGTGCCGTTTAGCCTCCTCTAAGAGCAACATGACCTTGCCAGCATTCTCGATCTTCTTCTCGATCGCTTCCTGCCGTCTCAGAGCCACCTCTTGTTTTTTAAGCGCAACCTCTTGTCTCTTAAGCGCAACCTCTTGGCGGCGCAGTGCGACGTCCTGCTTTTTCAGAGCGACCTGTTGGTCACCAAGTACGAATGATCGCGCTGTTTGCGAGTTCTCAAGGTCGCGGCGCTGCACTTCCTGTTTATAAAACAAGATCCGACCAAGGACCGCATCGACCGTCGGCTTGGTGACGCCCTTGACGAAGGCAACTACGTCAAACGGATTGCTGAAGCGAACAACCTTGATGGTTAGCGGCCCCTGTAACTTCTGGTAAGACGACTTAGCGTCGGCTTCGCCGCCATGGACCTCCTCCATAATCTCGTATTCTGAGTACGCCTCCGGCGAAGGCCGCCTTGCGCGAGCGTGGCAGGGTAGCGAGGCTGCGCTCTTAAGGTCGTCCTTAC
>NZ_JBVVQU010000102.1:0-10718 GCF_055811555.1 Mesorhizobium sp. WSM4813 | reverse complement strand
GGCGGGCTGCACCCAGCCGTCGAAGCGATAGAGGATAGAGGTTGCCGGAATGGATCGCAGCATCCTGATAGCTGACCCGCCCATAGATCATGCAGGGTCCCCGCCGCCCGCAGCGGCGACCTTGTCGACCATGGCGAGAACGGCTTGGGGTGCGGCGTGGTGCACCATGTGGCCGGCTTGCGGGATGATATCGACAAAGGAACCGTGAATTTCGGCTTGCAGTCGAACTGCCTCGGCCTGGGCATCGAACAGCTGGTCGCCAGCGCCGGCAACAATACCGGTGGGCAGCGACAGGTCCTTGTACCGGGCGGAACGGCCGCCGGCCAGTGCCGCGGCCAGCATCAATGCCGACTCCGCAGCGATCGAGTGCAGCTGCGAGGGCCGGCTGGCGACGTCCTTTGCCGATGAAGCAAACTCTGCAGAGACTATGCCGGGGCGGAATATCTTGGCCATGGCCAGCGGCCAGGTAAGCCGCACAAACAGCGGCAGCAAAGTGTGGCGGACAACACCACCGGCGACAGGCAAGGCCGGCAGCGCCGCCAGTGCGAGGCCCAGGCGCGGCCGTGGATGATAGTAGCCGGAAACAAGCACCATGCCGGCGACCGAGGCGCGATGACGCCGCGCAAGCTGGAGAGCCACCGACGCGCCCCAGGAATGGCCCAGGACCAGGTATCTTTCGATCCCAAGCTGCGCGAGGGCGGCATGAATGAGATCGGCTTGCGCGGCCGCCGTCCACATGCCTCGCGGTCGCGTGCTCCTGCCGAAGCCCGGCCGGTCAAAGGCGAGTACCCGGTATCTCCTAGCCGCCCCGTCGAAGATACCGCTGGTTTTGAAATCCTCGGCCGACGAGCCGTTTCCGCGCAGCAGGATCAACGGCATTCGGTCGCCCTGTTCAAGGACGTGGAGGCGTTCCCCTGCAGCCTTGACGAAGCGCCCCGGCGCATACGATAAAAGCGCGCGCTTGGCGCGAGCGCCGTTATACAACGCCAGGCCAGCCAACCCGGCGCCAAGCAGCATGGCGGCTGCTGTTGACTTATTCGTGCCGCGGAACATTACGGCCGCCGCGCGCAATGTGGCGTAACCACTCTCGACGTTGCCTTGATGCTGTCCGAACTGTCGCGCATGCCGGCGCGCGGCTTACCAAGTGCATCTTTGCTCTCTCATTGGTTAGCTCCGATTTCTTGCCGGCAGCCTAACCCGCCTGATCGTCGGTTGTTCCTCCTGAAGGGGTTCAGCTGGTTTTTCCGCTCGTCTGAGCTTTCAAAAGGGGAACTTTGGAGTGGGACGCAGGTTAAGACGTTTGGCACCGAAAGGGATCCCAACGATGAGCGCGCAGCATAGAAATCGGGTCGCACCATTGCCGATCCGAGCAGATGCAACGGACCCGTAGGTAAGGCGAGGAACATCCGGCCCTTGTTAAGCTAACGCACAAGAAGAGGATGCGAGATGGCAGGAAAAGATAGCGAGCAGTTTGTCGACGATCCCGTCTACGAGGCAAGCCTGGAGTCCTTTCCGGCGAGCGATCCGCCCGGATGGGTGCCGCTTCGGATCGGTGCAGTCGATGTTCAGGAGTTGCTCAAAACGGATCGCGTCGCACGTGCAGTCTGGAACCAAGCCCTGGAGCAGGCAGTTTCGCATGCTGCGAGCGCAGAGTGCAACGATCTTGCAGCCGACATCCGTTCTATGCAGCGGGATGAGCCTCGATAAAGGGCTATAAAATCGGATTTTCCCGGATTGTCCGCCGTGGTCACGGCGCTTGGTGCGGGCGCAGTTCCGGTGCGCCGTGCACCGGTTCGGTGGTTTCCGGGAGCTCGTCTTTTGCGGAGGGCTGTTTCCGCCGTAGCTGCTCGAGCACGCCCGATGCCCTGTCTCCGGCGACGCCTAGACGGACGAGTGCATCCTCGGCCATGCTCAGCGCCAACTCAGGCTCGGCCGCGATAGCGCGACTGGCGCCGTGCGCCTCGAGGTGGGCGCGGTCCGTATCGTTCTGGGCGCGCACCAAAACCGTGCCGCTCGGGTTTACCTCGCGGGCGCGCTCCAGCACCCGGCGCGCCTCGTATCCGTCCGACGCCGTGATGACGATCATCCGCGCCCGGTCGGCGCATGCCGCTTCGAGAACGTCAGGCGCGGCCGCGTCCCCGAAGATCACTGTTTCGCCGGCGCTTCGCAGTTTGCCAACTCTCCTGTTATCGCGATCGATCAAAATGTAAGGAACACAAGCCCGCCGCATCGCTTCGGCCACTGTGCTACCCACACGACCGGATCCGACGATGACCGTGTGATCGGTAAGGGTGCATCGGGGCTGCTCGATCAGGATGGCAGACAAAAGCTGCGCCCGAGATTCCTCGCCGGGCCGTGCGGAACCTGGTCGGCTGGCCAGCCGCCTTTCGAGGCGCGTCGCAATGGTGAAGGCAGCCGGATTCAGGCTGATCGACAAGAGGGCCCCAGCAAGGATCAGATCCCGACCTTCCGGCGGCAACAATCCCAGCCCCACGCCTAGACCTGCAAGGATGAACGAGAACTCCCCGATCTGCGCGAGACTCGCGGAGACGGCGAGAGCCGTTCCAACGGGATAGCCGAGAGCAAGGACGATCGCCGCGGCGGCAAGCGACTTGCCCAGCATGATCACCAAGACCACCGCTAGGACCGACAACGGCTCCCGCACGAGGATCGAGGGATCGAACAGCATTCCCACGGATACGAAGAACAGGACGGCAAAGGCGTCCTGCAGCGGAAGCGATTCCGTCGCTGCTTGATGGCTCAGGTCGGATTCGCTGAGCACCACACCGGCGAAGAAGGCGCCGAGCGCAAAAGAAACGCCAAACAGTGTCGCCGACCCGTAAGCTATTCCTAGGGCAATTGCGAGAACCGCCAGCGTGAAGAGCTCTCGCGACCCCGCGTGCGCTGCCTGGCGGAGCAGCCATGGCACGGCACGCCGGCCGACGAGCAGAACCACAGCCACAAAGGCGGACACCTTCACCAGCGTGAGTAGGAGATCGCGAATGAGGGCGCCGACTCCGATCTGCCCAGGCTGTGCTGTTTCACCCAGCGACACAGCCACGGCAGGCAACAGGACAAGCGCCAGGACCATTGCGAGGTCCTCGACCACCAGCCACCCGACTGCGATCCGGCCATTGGCCGTGTCGAGCATGTTGCGCTCATCCAGGGCGCGTAGCATGACGACAGTGCTGGCGACGGAGAGCGTCAGGCCGAACACCAGGCCGGCACCGGGGCCCCAGTGCCACGCCCATGCAAGGAGGGAACCGATCGCAGTGGCCGTGACGATCTGCGCGATTGCACCGGGGACGGCGATCCGGCGGACGGCTAGGAGATCCTGAAGCGAGAAATGGAGACCAATTCCGAACATCAGGAGGATGACGCCGAGTTCGGCTATCTGGCCGGCGAGATCCAGATCGCCGGTGAAGCCAGGCGTATAGGGCCCAATGGCGACGCCGGCCATCAGATAGCCCAAGAGAGGCGGCAGGCGCAGACGCTGAGCGGCAAGCCCACCGGCGAACGCGAACACCACGCCCAGAGCCAGCATTGCGATGAGCTCGGTCGGGTGGTGTGGCATTGGCATCTCCTACTCGGGCACGCCTTTTTGAATTTCGGCGATTGTTCAGAAACTAGATGGCCGCGGCCTATCCGATTGACTTGTCGCCAGTTCCGACAAGCCCAGGCCAGACCGTACGGCCACGTCGTGCGCACTTGCGCCGAAAGGAAGAAGGCGACGAGCCGATCGGTGCCTCCTCGCCCCGGCGAAGCTCCGCGCTATGGGGAGGGGCCGTGCTTATTCGGCCGCCGCCGGCTTGTCCTCTCCCGAGGGCGTCCTGGAACCCGCGCTCGTCCCGGCCTGATCTTGCTCAGATGCGATTGGCGCCTGGTCCGTCTTGGCCTGCTGCTCAATGGCGACCTTCTGCTGGTCTGCGTCCCAGCGGGCCAGCACCCGGTCGCCCTCGTGGATCTCATTGGCAAGCATCGCGCTGGCGAGCCGCGTTTCGAGCTCCGAGCGGATCAGACGGCGCAGCTCGCGCGCCCCGAATTCCGGACGGAAGCCGGCTGCAGCCAGATGCTTAATCAACGACTGGTCGACGATCAGCTCGATTCCCTGGCCATGCGCGGTCCGCCTGACGCGCTCGAGCTGAAGCTCGACGATGGAGCGGATTTCGGTCCGGCCGAGCGCGTGGAAAACGATGATCTCGTCGATCCGGTTAAGGAATTCGGGCCGGAAATGACCGCGCAGGACGTCCATCAGCTCGCGCTTCACCTTGGCCTGGTCGTCCGCCGCCGTCCCGCGCTGGCGCAGGTTGCGCTGGATGATGTCCGAGCCGAGATTGCTCGTGGCGATCAGGATAGTGTTGGTGAAGTCCACCACCCGTCCCTTGCCGTCGGTGAGCCGCCCGTCGTCGAAGACCTGCAACAGCACATTGTAGACGTCCGGATGGGCCTTCTCGATCTCGTCGAGCAAAATGACGCTGTAGGGGCGCCGACGCACCCGCTCGGTGAGCTGACCGCCCTCCTCGTAGCCTACATAGCCGGGAGGCGCACCGATCAGGCGGGCGACGGCATGGCGCTCCATGTATTCCGACATGTCGATGCGGATCATAGCGTCCTCGTCGCCGAACACCGTCTCGGCGAGCGCCTTGGCGAGCTCGGTCTTGCCGACGCCGGTCGGTCCGAGGAACAGGAACGTGGCAACCGGACGGCGGCCCTCGCGCAGGCCCGCTCGGGCGAGTCGCACGGCATCGCTCACCGCCTTCACCGCTTCGTCCTGTCCGATCACCCGCTCGTGGAGCCGCTCCTCCATGTTCACCAGCCGCTGGCGCTCCTCGGTCGTCAGCTCGTTCACTGGCACGCCGGTCAGTTTGGAGACCACCTGCGCAATGTGCTCCGTCCGGACCTCGGCGGACGCTGAGCCGCGTTCGCGCCGCCAGCGCTCGGTGGCTTGCTCCAGCTCCTTGTCCTTCGTATCGTGCTGGCTCGCAGCTCCGATGCCCGGTCGAATTGCTTGCGCGAGGCGGCGTAGTCCTGCTCACGCTTAAGCTGGCGCACCTCGGCCTCGAGCTCCTGCACGTCCACCGGCCGCGCCGTCGCGGAGATCTTCACCCGCGCGGCCGCCTGATCGATCAAGTCGATCGCCTTGTCCGGGAGGAAGCGGCCGGTGATGAAGCGATCGGACAGCTCCGCCGCGGACAAGATTGCCTCGTCGGTGATCGTAACCTTGTGATGGGCTTCCAGCGTGTCGCGCAGGCCCCGAAGGATCATGATTGTCTGGGCGACCGTCGGCTCCGGCACGAGAACCGGCTGGAACCGCCGCTCAAGAGCCGCATCCTTCTCAATGTGCTTCTGATACTCGTTGAGCGTCGTCGCGCCGATCAGGTTCAGCTCGCCGCGAGCGAGCGCCGGCTTGAACACATTGGCGATGTCGAGCCCGCCTTCGCCGCCGCCCTGGCCGGCACCGACGATCGTGTGGATCTCGTCGATGAACAGGACCAGTTCATCGTCGCGGTCCGTGACCTCCTTCAGGATCTGCTGGACGCGCTCTTCGAACTCGCCGCGATATTTGGAGCCTGCCACCATGGAGTTTACGGAGAGCTCGACGAGGCGCTTGTCGCGCAACGCTTCCGGCACCTCGCCAGCGACGATCCGCTGCGCAAGCCCCTCAACGATGGCGGTCTTGCCGACGCCCGGCTCGCCGATCAGCACGGGATTGTTCTTCTTGCGCCGGGCGAGCACCTCGATGGTGGTCTCGATCTCTTTGGCGCGGCCGATCACTGGATCAAGCTTGTCCTCGCGGGCGAGTTTTGTCAGGTCGCGGGCGTATTTGTCAAGGTTCGGTGTGTTAGTCGGCGTGTCGACCCGGCCCTCCTCGGCGCCGCGCCCAACGACCTTGGTCACCTGCTGACGAATGGCTTGGGGTGTGAGCCCATAGCGGCGCAGGACGTCGGCCGCGATGCCCTCGCCCTCTTCGGCGAGGCCGATCAGGAGATGCTCCGGGCCGACATAGGAATGGCCGAACTCTGCAGATGCCCGGAAAGCGCGCGACAGGGCATCTTTCAGGCGCGGGCTCACGCCGATCTCGGCGGCATCCCTTTCGGGACGGCCTTCCCCGCGCTGGCCCTCTCCTTCGAGCTGGTTGCGCAAGTCATCGACTGAGACCTTGAACTGCTCCAGGATGGTTCGCACGACATCGCTGTCGGTCAAGGCATAAAGGAGGTGCTCGGTGTCAACCTCGTTGCGGCTGACATCGGTGGCCCGGCGTGCCGCTGCTTGGAGAAGCTCCTCGGCGTGGTCGCTCAACCGCTCGCCGATTCCCCTGGCGGCTCCCCCGCGACCTCGGGTGGAGCGGATGGGGATGGCGGTGCCGGTTTGATCCTCGGCGCCAGGCGCTTTCCCTGATGGACCCCCTCGGCCGCCGAACGGGTTGCCTAAGAAGTCGTCGCCGAAGAACTCCTCAAACAGGCTGCCGCTGCGGCCGCGACCGAAAAGCGACTCTAGCGGCGAGCTGGCGCGACTTTGGCTTCGCGCCAGCCGACGATAATCAACTTCGCACAATTCCATGGTTCGGCGTTGGCCGTTCCAGACCACCTGCGCCTGAACCGTCGCGGGACGGGCCCCGCAGACATCGCAGATTCCGTTTGCCATGCTTCGCCTCCTCTCGGTGTGATCTCCTCGAATGCCCATGACGCACGTATTGTTCCCGCGCCTGTTTTATTCCCACGCCTGGCCCGATCAACAGTTGCCGCGGGCCCGAGAGAATGCCTCCGAGCAGCTTGCAACAGCAACGCCAGGGGTTTTCGGGAACAGTATCTGGCCTTGTAGGTTTCACTATCTGGCTGCTGGAATACATCCGCATCTGACACAGGAGGCATGAATGGCTGAACTTGTGGTCGTAGGCTTCGATGACCCGTACGAGGCCGATCGCGTGTTGACGGAACTCACCCGTCTCCAGAAGGAATACCTGATCGATCTAGAAGATGCCGTCGTGGCGGTCCGCGGCCCGGATGGTCAGGTCCGCATCAAGCAGAGCGTTAACCTGGTCGGGACCGGTGTAGCATCGGGAGGACTCTGGGGGGCGATGTGGGGCTCGCTCGTAGGCCTACTGTTCCTGAACCCGGTCCTCGGTCTGGCCGTCGGCGGCGTGATTGGCGCAGGGACCGGCGCTCTCTCGGGCAGCCTGTTCGACTACGGCATTAATGACGACTTCATCCGCTCTATCGGTGATACGCTTAGATCGGACAGTTCCGCGCTCTTCCTCCTGGTGCGCAAGGCACAGCCGGAAAAGGTCGTGAACGAGCTCTCCCGGTTCAAAGGGCGCATCATCCGCTCCTCACTCTCACCCGAACAGGAAGCTCGGCTTCAGGAGGCGCTGTCGAGAGCGAAGGCTTCCGACAATGCGCCAGCCGCCGGCTCGGCAAGTGCGGCCTAACCGCTCGCCAACAAAGCGCCTGTACCGACAGATCGAGGACAAACCAGCGGGAAAGCGCGGCGCACGAGATGCGAAGGCACTCGGTAGCAACGACTTAAGGCTCAATGCGATCGTCCTACTGCAATGTGGCAAACCGAAGAGGAGCCCGATACAAGAAAGCCCGCCGCGGGAGGGGACCGCGGCGGGCCTTTGAGGAGCACTTTCGCGGCTATATCCTGGCAAGGGATCGACCGCTACGGTTGTAATGCGCAATCCCTGTAACGGTTCCAATACTTTTGCGGACGCGGTGTGTGCCGGCCTCGCGAGTATTGCACGTGGCGATCGGCCCGATGCACCGATCGGCCCGCGTCCTCTCCCTCCAGGGGCGCCGGCTTTATTGCCCGCACGGAACACCAGGCGTGTTCGTTCACCGGCATGAAGCAACCTCTCAGCGAGTGGCCGCTTTGGCAGACCCACGCTTTGGGCGGCGTTGGCGGTTGTTCTGGTTTCCTACGCCATCGGCGTCGCACTGCTTGCCTGGACAGTTAAAAGGTTCATTGTGCCGTTTCCCGGCAGCATGAGGCATCCACGTAAGCCATCGGTGTCGACCGTGCGTCATCTGGGGAAATTGTCACTCACTACAGCCTCCTTACGGTCGTGTCCTACCGCGTGGTGTAGGTCGGCGGTAGCGAAGCCGCTCGCGCGAGCGCGCCCTCAACAGCGCTGAAGGGATGTAGCGCGGGGGCCAGCATAGCCTCCGCGCTGCTGGTCTTCCGGCATACAAACACGTCCGAGCCGAGCAACGGCCTAAGAGAAGTTCCACGCACGACCTGTCTTCTTTTTCGCGACTCCATCTCTCTAGGCGTCGTTTCGCGGGAAGCCAACGCTTTGCCCTCCTATACGAACGGGCGCATGAGATTCTGCCGCCAGGACCGATCGCCGCGTCCGGCGAGCGAGTCGAGATAGGCCGTCCGGTTCGCAAGCGGAAGATCAGGCCGAACGGGCGAGACGAGTTCCGCCAGGCGCGCGATGCGCTCGGCTGTGCTCGGATGCGTCCGGAACCAGTGCGGCCACCGTGCCCCGCGCGAGTCGAAACGCTCCCAATCATCTCCCTGTATGGCTTCGATCCGTCGCAGGGCAAGGGCCAGTGCCTGCGGATCGCCCGTGAGCTCCACGGCCCCTGCGTCGGCCAGGAACTCCCGCCGCCTTGAAAGCGAGAGCTGCAGAAGATCGCTGACAGTGGGCGAAAAGGTCAGGAGCAGAATGCCGAAGGGCGACAGAAACTCGCCAGTCGCCCAGAGCACCGGCAGCAGCGCGAAAAGCAGGAACAAGCCGGCGCTTGACATCACCTGCGTCATGGCTCCAGCCGTCGCCGCGAGCCGCATGATGAAGATGTCGCCGTGGCGGATATGGGCGATCTCGTGCGCGAGAACAGCAGCGAGTTCCCGCGGCGGGAGCGTCTGGAGCAGACCGCTCGTGACGGCGATTGCGGGATCTTGCCGGTCGCCGGCAGCCATGGCCTGCAGGACGGGCGACGGCAGCAGGTGGAGGGTAGGCGCGCGAGGGAGGCCGGCGCGGCGCGCGAGCTCTGCGATCAGCATGACGAGTCCAGGGTCGCTGTGCCGGTCCACGACGATGGCCCCATAGGCCTGCCGGAACAGGGCGCCGCCGGAGGTGGAGCCGACCAGGAGGGCGATACCGGACAGGATGAGGCCGAGAACGATGCCGTCCGACCCGCTGATCACGTACCCTGTCCATGCCGCGAGTGCCATAAGGCCGATGAGAATGATGACCGAATGAAGCCCGTTTAGCGTGCGCTGCTGCCTCAAGGCTTCGCTGTCAAGCAGGTACACTCTAGGACCGGGAGTTTGTTTTCGGCGATGGCCCACTCTTCACCTCTTTTGCTGCGATTTCAGAGCGTTCGTTTTCAGATCGAGCCTTCGGCACGACATCGGAATGCGGATGCCAACAGACCAATAGTAAGGCGAGTACCACCCGGCCCCGGTAAAGCTAACGCGCAAGGAAGAGGATGCGAGATGGCAGGCAAAGATTGCGAGCAGTTTATCGACGATTCCGTCTGCGCGGCCAGCGTGGAGTCACGCGCGGAAGCGCTCGCAGTTCGTTGCCATCCGGGGCGGGATGCGGATCGGCGAAGTGCGGCTGCTTCTGAAAATACAAATTCGACATAGGAGGGCGGCCAAGAGCCGCCCTTTTCTCAATCATTCGGCTAGGGCCTTGAGAATCGGCGTGGACCATAGGATCAGAATGAACCCGATACCCGACCAAAGCATCACAGTATCCCAGTTGCGATAATCCCGGCGCATCTCAGGCGTCCTTGACAACAATCCATCTCTTACAGAATCCCGCGCTCAAAGCCAGATCCTCCGAAGTGCACGAAGGGGAGCTGTATATGTCCCGCCGTCTGTATCGCCGGGTGACGCGCCCAGCAAAAAAGTTGGTGAAAGCTGGATCAAATTCAAGAGTTTCTGTTGCCGAGCAGTAGAAAAACCGCCGTCGCCGTAGCCAGATAAGGCGCAATCACTTGCTGCCAAATCATGTTGCTCCTCCGAAGCCGCACGTTTAGTCCGTGACCTGTGTCGCCCTCCGCTGAAGCTCATGCAGGTAATTGAGCCGCCCGCTGCGCCTGCGCTGCCGCGGCGAAGATGAAGCGCTTCTCGTTGCTGAGAATTTCGAGCCAGTTCGCAAGATAGCTTGCGTGGTCCTGCCTAGGCTCGAGCTCCGGTCCAACGACCCATCACGAGAATGAATCGATCCGGGTTCAGTGATTCAAAGCTGTCATTGGACGGCGGGCTCCGCCTGGTATCGCCTCTATATCGAACGCAAGGACGCGAGTCGGAACATGGCCCGGTTCTATGCGCTGTCGATCGAAGGGACGTTGTTCGGGCAGACCTGCCTCGTGCGCCGATGGGGTCGGATCGGAACGACCGGCCGCATGGTCCAGCATTCCTTCGATGACGAGGGCGAGGCCGTGGGCCTTTTCCTGGAACTATTGCGCGCCAAGCGGCGCCGCGGCTATCGACCCAAGTTTGGCGCTCGGCATGCAGAAATGGCCCCTCGGCGTGACCGGGCCGAAGAGGTCAGGCCTGGTTCGCGAGATCTATCAGCACGTCGCCGTGGCACCCCGCGGCGCGCACCAGCAGACCAGATCGCGGCCGCGGAGTTCGTCGAGCGCGTCGAGCAACTCGGGTTGCGACGCAAGCCACGCGCGATACGTCTCGATGACCTCCTCGCGTGAACCATCGCGGCCGATGACGAAGGGATTTCCCCATTTGCTCGGCCGCCCGATATA
>NZ_JBVVQU010000101.1:0-11230 GCF_055811555.1 Mesorhizobium sp. WSM4813 | reverse complement strand
ATTACACGCCGGCGGAATGCGCCAACTACATCAAGAACGCCGGATATGCGTCTACCTAAAAACAGAACGCTCTAGGGCTGTCGGCGTGATTCCATCATGCGCTTGAGAGCGTCCTGATCGTTGCGATGCGATCGGGCGGCTCGATCATCGCCTCAGCCCGGCCATGAAGGCCTTTACTCTGGCGGGGTCGACCTCGTTCCACCAGACACCGTCATGCTTCAGTGCGCTAGCGATGATGACGCCATCGACGATGCCAAGAATATCGTTTGCATTATCGGGCGTCACGCCGCTGCCGACCAGCGTCGGTAGGCCGGCAGTCTCTTTGATCATGCTGATATAGCTCAGATCCGCAGCGTGCCCGGTGCGCTGACCGGTCGCAATGATGGCGTCGGCGTCGAAGAAAACCAGATCCTTGACCAGTTCCTCCAACGGGCGGTCGGCAACGATCGCATGTGCGCCATGCTTGACATGAGCATCGGCGAAAACGCGGATGCCGTTGGCGCGAAGCTTGGCGCGGTAGCGTGCTGCCCGACCCGACTCGCCCTCGACAAAACCCTCGTTGGCGACATAGGCATTCGCCCATTGATTGACGCGGATAAAGCCCGCGCCAGCGGCACTGGCGGTCGCAAGGGCAGGGATCGCGGCGTTTGCCAGCACATTGATGCCGACCGGCTTGCCGAGTTCGCGGCGGATACGGTCGGAGATAACAGCCATATAGGCCGCTGTCTCCGGTCCGATATCGTCAGGTTTGGCAAAGGGGATGTCGCCATGATTCTCGACGATCACGCCGTCACATCCGCCGTCGAGATAGGATCTCGCATCATCGAGACCCCGCTGATAGATCGCCTCGACCGCCTCGCCGTCATAGCGCGGCGCGCCAGGGAGCGGCGCAAGGTGAACGACGCCGATCACCACCTTGGTGCGGCCGAAAAGTTCTATGAGAGCGTCGCCGCTTGATTGGCCGAGTCGGGTCATGAGACCTCCGTTTCATAGATGAGCGCCGCCATTTCAGACGCGGAAGGACAGGATATCAATGTGCCTGGGCGAGTCACCGCAATTGCCGCGGCCGCGAGCGCGAACTTCAGCGCTGAGATAACCGACATGCCCTTGGCAAGCCCGCCGGCCAGACAGCCGCAAAACACATCGCCGGCACCGCTGGTGTCGAGCGCTTCGACGCGCGGCGCCGGCAAACGATGCGGTCCTGCCTGGTCCGGGCCAAGCACGAGACAACCTTCCGCACCAAGCGTGACCACGACTGTCCCGGCGCCTTTGGCCGCGAGCGCTTCGGCCGCAGCTGCCATATCGCCTTGGCCGGTCAGCAATTTCGCCTCGGATTGATTCACCACCAAAACCTGCGCCAGACCGAAGTCAGGCAGGGCCGCCGTATCGATAGGACTGGCGTTCAGGACGGTGCGTGCGCCATTTTCCTGTGCTGCCCGCAGGCAGGCATTTATCGCGTCGCCTCGCAGGTTTCCTTGGCAGACAAGGATGTCGCCAAACGCAATCCGGCGCGCCAGTGCGGTTTGCGCTATCGGATCGAACGCCTCGCTGCAGGCAACGCCGCTGACGATGAAATTCTCGCCACCAGCCTCAATGACAATAGTCGAGCGGTCGCTCGGCAGGTCGAATTCGCTCACCTCGAGGTCAGGCAACTCCCTGTCGAGAGATGCCCTGATCCATGCGCCTGCGCGGTCCTTACCGAGCGCCGTCCAAAACGTCACCGCAGCACCCGTGCGCGCGGCCGCAACCGCCTGGTTTGCGCCCTTGCCGCCGAGGCCGTCAGCGTAGCTGCTAGCGTTCAAAGTCTCGCCGGCAGCAGGGAAGCGGCCGACGCGAAACATCGTGTCGACGCAGGCGTTGCCGACGACATGGACATGCATCGCTCAGCTCTCACCGGTCGCCCAGCTCAGCATCTGTTCGAACAGAGTTTTGTAGCCCTTCCAGGCGATGAACTCCGGCGGCAGCCAATGCGGCCCGACATCGGATGTCCAGGCCACAGTGCGGCCCTTGCCGTAGTGGCCGGTGACAAGCAGCGGCAGTGATCCGTAGTCCGATGACACGGTTGCCAGAACTTCCGCCCCGTCTTTCAGCGCTACTTCGTTGAAGCCGAGCAGGATCGGCCAGTCCGAACCGAGACCCTTCAAGATCGGATGGTCCGAGGAGCCTTTCAGGACAGGCGAAAAACCTTCCGGCACCTCGACGCGGTCGTCGAAGGCGAGGCAGTTCACCGGCAGCACCTCCTCGACCGGCGTCTTGCGATAGCGCGCGCCGCCATTGATGCCTTGGAAGCTATAGTAACCGCCGAACATCAAAAGCCCGCCGCCGTCGCGCACATAATCGCGCAGCAGCCGCAAGCGGTTCGGCGTCGGCTTCGAGTGAACCCAGGTGTCGGGGTGCAGAAGCAGCGTGTTGGCGCCGATGTCGGAGAGCACCACCGCGTCATAGGCTGAAAGCGCCTCCATTGTTTGGGGAAAGCTGCGCTGTGCCTCATGCGCCGGCATGAAGGTCACGTCGAAGTCGGTCGTCTTCAGCGCCGTCAGCAATTCGTCCGCGCCGGTGTGGTAGGTGACCGTCGGGAACTGGTCGAAGCCCTTGATATGGGTCGCGGTCGACACCCAGGATTCGCCGGCAAGCAGGATCTTTTTCTTGGACATTTGAACTCCGTCGTAAGTCTAAGCCGAAAGTCTGGGCCGCTTAGTTTTGCCGCGCGAACACGGCCTTCGGATTGGTGATCAGCAGGCGGTCGATGGCTGGCTGCTCGACCCCATGCCGTTTCAGGCGCGGTATGAAATGCTTGAGGATGTAGCCATAGCCGAAACCGCCGAAACGGGTCAGCATGATCTTGAGGAACACATCCTGCGACAGCAGCAGGCGGTCGCCGAAGCCGGCCTCGATAAGCGCCGCGATTGCCCGCGCATTCTCTTCATCGGAGGGCGATTGCGCGTCCTGATCGGCATAATAATAGTCCATGCCGATCATATCATATTCCAGGAAAGCGCCGCGCCGGGCGAGGCTTGTCTGATAGTCGAGGTCGTTGTGGCTCGGATTCATGTGGCAGAGCACTGTGTGGCGAAGATCGGCGCCCTCGGCCTCGACGATATCGAGCACATCGTGCGCCAGCCGCTCCCAGCCGGGCAGATGGATCGACAGCGGCACGCCGGTGATGTGCGAGGCCCGCGCCGAAGCTCGCAGCGACTTTCGTTCCTCTGAAGTGAAGTCCTTGCTGACGCCGACCTCGCCGATCAGCCCGGCCAGGATCGGCGGCTGCGTCTCGCCGCCGCCGACGTCGTTGACGATGAACTCGGTCACGGCATCGATATTCATCGCCTTCAGCCATTCGGGATGGGTGTGCTCCAGATAGAAGCCGGTCCCCATGACAATCTTCAGGCCGGACATGCGGCTGATGCGGGCGAGCTTTTCCGGCTCGCGGCCGATGCCGATATTGGTCGCGTCGACGACGGTGTGGCCGCCCAGCGCGCGATAGCGTTGCAGCTCAGACAGCGCGAGATCACTGTCGTCGAGCGAAACATTGTCGCGGTTGACGTAAGGGTTCATGCGCAATTCGCCGATGATCTCGATGTTCACCGGCTGCTCGGCGAGCGCCGTATCGTCGGGATGACAGGGACATTTCCAACTGCGCGCGCCGTCGAGCAAGATGTGCTCGTGCATCAGCGTAATGCCCATTTCTTCGACCGGAACGGGGCCGAGCACGGTCATCACATGGCCGGTTTCGACCCCGATCGCCAGCCGCTGCCTTGGCGCTGCGTCATCGAAGAGATTACTCATAGGCTCAACGGCTCCGCACCGCGCCACGGAACAGGCGGAAGTTCAGCCAGATGGCGATCAGGATGATCGTTCCGGTGACGATCGGCGTCAGGAAAGGCGACAGATGCGCCAGGATCAGGCCGTTGCCGATGACGGCCACGGTAAGCGCGCCGAGCACCGTGCCGACGATCGTTCCGCGGCCGCCGAACAGGCTGGTGCCGCCAAGCACGACGGCAGCGATGACCTCGAGCTCAAAACCTTGCCCGGCGTTCGAGGATCCGGATCCGAGGCGGGCCGCAATGATGATCCCCGCAAGTGCTGCCGCGGCGGCGGAAATCACATAGACGAAAAGCGTCGTCAGCCGCGTGTTGACGCCGGCGCGCCTGACCGCCTCAGTGTTGGCGCCGATGCCGGTCACGTAGCGGCCGAACGGCGTCTCGTTGAAGGCGATATAGGCGATCGCGAGGATCGCCAGCGCGATCAGCGCCGGCGCCGGCACGCCAAGCAGCCAGGCGCGGCCCAGCACCGTGAAAGGGCTCCCGGGCTCGATGGGGATCGAGTAGCCGCCGGTGATCAGCAGCGCCACGCCACGGATCACCGAAAGCCCGGCAAGCGTGACGATGAAGGCCGGGATGCCCTCATAAGCGATGAAATAGCCCTGCACTGCGCCGAGCAAGGCGCCCAGCGCAAGCATGGCGAGGATGACCAGCGGCCACGGCAGGCCCAGCTGCAGCAATGTCGCCGACAACGTTGCCACCAGCGCCAGCACGGAGCCGACCGAAAGATCGATGCCGCCGGTGGTGATGACGAAGGTCATCGCTGCGGCGACGATCAGCAATGGTGCCGACTGACGCAGGATGTTCAGCAGATTGGGCGACGTCAGAAAGGCATCCGTCGCCACCGAAAAGATGACGCTAACGATAAGAAAGAACAGCGCGATCGACACGACACTGCCATTGGCAAGCACCGCATCTCGCCATGTGCCTGCGCGGACCCTTCGAGACTGAGCGGAGTGGGTCGAACTCACGTCGCTCATGCAGGCGCTCCATCGCGATAGGCGTTGGCGGCCGAACGCGCGTTGAACTTGCGGCCCACGATCAGGTTGACGACATCCTCGATATTGGTCTCGCCGATCAGCCGCTCGGCGACGTTGCGCCCCTCGTACATGACCTGAATGCGGTCGCATACAAGGAACAGATCCTGAAGGCGGTGGGTGATCAGAATGACGCTGACGCCGCGCGCGCTCACGGCGCGGATCAGGTCCAGCACAGCCTCGACCTCGGCGACGGCGAGCGCCGCCGTCGGCTCATCCATAATCAGCACGGACGGCTCGAACGAGGCGGCGCGGCCGATCGCGATCGACTGTCGCTGTCCGCCGGACAGGTTTTCGACCTTGAGCCGCGTGTCGGCGATAACGATGCCGAGTCGGTCGAGCATCTGGCGCGTTTGCTCATGCATGCGCTTCTTGTCGAGAAAGGAAATGCCGGCGATGCGGCGGCGCGGCTCGCGGCCGAGAAACAGATTGCCGGCGACATCGACCGTGTCGCAGAGAGACAGATCCTGATAGACCATTTCGACGCGGGCTGCGCGCGCGTCCGCCGGCGAGTTGAAGGTCACCGGTGTCCCATCGATCTCGATCGTGCCGGCATCGGGAACCACCGCCCCCGACAGCACCTTGCTCAACGTCGACTTTCCCGCGCCATTGTCGCCGACCAGCCCCAGGACCTCGCCCGGCCTCAGCACCAGCGACACGTCATCGAGCGTCTGAATGGCGTTATAGCGCTTTGAGATGCCGCTCATCCGCACCCGACAGGTCTCGCCACTGCTCATCTTGGATCCACAGGATTTTGCAAAGCGTCCGCGGCGTGGCCCCAATCCGGCGCCGCGGACCGGTCATCGATGCAGTTTACTGGAACATCGCGCGGTATTGGTCGACATTGTCCTTGGTCACGATCGTCACCGGAATATTGATGATCGGCTCGACCGTTTCGCCTTTCTTGAGCTTGGTCAATGCTTCGACAGCGGCTTTGCCTTCGCCGGCCGGATCCTGCTGGACGACCGCGACCACCCAACCATCGTCAATGCCCTGAATGACCTGCTTGGTCAGGTCCCAGCCGAACACCTTGACGTCGCCGGTGCGGCCTTGGCTGGTTACAGCCGAAACAGCGCCGAGCAGAGCCGGCTCGCCGGTCGCATATATCGTCGTCATGTCCGGATTGGCGGTCATCAAATTCTCCGAAGCGCTCATTGCGGTCTCCTGAACATTCTGGCCGTCGACCGTGTCGAGGAAGGTGATCGCCAGGCCGCTGTCAGTGACCGCCTTCTTGAAACCGTCGAGCCGCTGGTTCTGGATGAACGAATTGAGCGCGCCGACAATACCGATCTTGGCAGTGCCACTCATCTGCGACTTCACATAGTCGACGTAGAATTTGCCGATATCCTCGCCGGCCTTGGCGTTGTCGACGCCGATAAACGAAACGTTGTCGCCGTCGGGTATCTGCGCATCGATGGCGATCACGGGGATGCCGGCCGCCTTCGCGGCGGTGATTGCGGGCTTAACGCCGTTCACGTCGATGGCGACCAAAATGATGCCGTCGACTTTCTGTGTGATGTAGTTCTCGATCGCGTCATTTTGCGCGCTCGGCACGTTGTTGGCATTGAAGATGACCAGCTTGGCCCCGGCGGCGTCGGCCGCCTTCTGCGCGCCCTCGTTGATCTGGTTGAAGAACAGGGCCTGCTGGTTGATGTTGACGAGAGCGAAGGTATCGGCGAACGCCGATCCCATCGCTGTCGAGCAAACGGCGATGACGGCGGCGCAACGGACGAGAAGTTTGAACGGACGCATTTACGGTTCCCCTTGCTTGCGGGCCAAACCTGTTCGGCTGGTCCCATTGGTGCTACAGGCAAGAGCCAACATTCAAGAGACTTGAATGCTTGTCAACGCATTTGAATCCCTGAACGCCGATCAGAAGGTCGCCGGCGTGTTGACCCAGAAAATGCTGGCTCTCTCCTTGCCGATGTTGCGGTAATGGTGTGGCAGCTCCGACCTGAACACGAACGCGTCGCCAGTGGCGAGATCATGGCTTTTGCCGTCGACGATCAGCTTGATCCGGCCAGCCAGCACATAGCCGACCTCCTCGCCGACATGCTGGATGGGTCCTTCGCTCTCGCCGTCTGCCTCGATATGATGGATATTGCACTGCAGCAGGTGACCGGGCGAATACGGAATAATTCGTTCGAGCGAAATGCCCTCGCCGCGCCTCAGCGCGTCGAGCGAGATCAATGGCCTCGCCCCGGCGCGGAACACGATCGCCTCGTCATCGTCGACCTGTTCGAACATCCAGCCGATATTGGTCTCCAGAACCTCGACCAGGCGGTGAAGCATCGGCAACGATGGCGAAGCCTTGCCGTTCTCGATCTTGGACAAAAGGCTTTCGGAGCAGTTCGCAGCTGTCGCCAGCGTCTTCAGCGTCATGCCCCGTGTCTGGCGGGCGAGGCGCAACCGCGTTCCAAGCCGCGCGGCATTGACGGTGCCATCCGCTTCGGATTCCGGCCGTCGCCGATCGATTTTGTTCATCCGTTCGCCAACCGTTCAACAGTCATGGACAACTGTCGCGCGAGCAAAAGACAGCGGCGACCGATTTGCAAGCGATGATTTGTCATTTCGACGCTGCAGTGCCTCGACCAGTTTTTGATAGCACGGATAAAGCAACTCAACGTCAAGCACTCGCCTTCTATAGCGACATCGGTCGCCCCGCGATCAACCCAGCGCTGACTGGAACAAAAAGCGTTCCTGCGTTGTTCTCCAACGTCCTGATGTTCGAAGTGGGCTGGTTCGTACGCCGGGCCGGGGAGATTTCGCGGTGCCTGTAGAAAGGGATGGCGAGGCAGATGGATCCTGACGACCTCGGCACAGAACGGATCGTCACTGTCTTCGGCGGAACAGGCTTTCTCGGACGTCGGATCGTGAAACGGCTCCTGGAAAGGGGTTTCACCGTCCGCGCTGCATCGCGCCACCCGGCCCGCGTGGGCCCGGTCTTTTCTTCGACTGCAAGGATGCCCGAAGCCATCGGGGCGGATATATTGGACGCGTCCTCGATCGGCTCGGCCCTTGCCGGATCACAGGCGATCGTGAATGCTGTCAGTCTCTATGTCGAGCAGGGCGCCCAGACGTTTGAACGCGTGCATGTGAAAGCCGCGGCGGATCTCGCCGCCGCGTCGCGCGCGGGCGAGGTCGACCGGTTCGTCCAGATTTCGGGGATCGGCTCCGATCCTCAATCGGATTCGAATTACATTAGGGCACGTGGGCGCGGAGAAGAGGCGGTGGCGAGCGCATTTCCAGGCGCCATCATTGTGCGTCCTGCCGTCATGACAGGACCTGACGACGTTTTCCTCACGAGGATTGTGAGGCTGATACGTCTCCTGCCGATCTATCCGCTGTTCGGCGATGGTGGCACACGGCTTCAGCCGGTGTATGTGGAAGATGTCGCAGAGGCAGTGAGCCGGCTGATCGATGGACGAAACCACAAGGGTTCATCGAGATTAGAATTCGGCGGCCCGCGCATCTACACCTATAAGGAACTGCTTCGCGAGATCGCCCGGCAACTCGGTACCCACATCAGGTTGATGCCGGTGCCGTTTGCAGCGTGGGACGCCTTGGCCGGCGTCGCGGAACTCCTTCCGGCCGCGCCCCTAACGCGCAATCAGGTCGATCTCATGCGGCACGACAATGTGGCAGCAATCGGCGCACCGGGCCTGAAGGAACTCGACATCGAGCCGCGGGGCATCGAGGAGGTGATCCGTTTGATCGAACGGCGCGCGTGACGCCGGCTCGCGCCCGTCTCCTGCTTAGCAAGAGTCTACGATCCTGACGGGAACCTATCGCCATGCGGCGGGTTGGTCGAGCTTGAAGCAATAAAGAAGAAGGAAAAGAACTATGGCCAGATGCGATCAATGCGGGAATGACTACGACAAGGCTTTCGAAGTAAAGCTAGCTGAGGAAATCATACGTTCGACAGCTTCGAATGCGCGATCCAGAAACTTGCTCCGGTTTGTCCGCACTGCGCATGCCGGATCATCGGACATGGCGTCGAACAAGATGACATCATCTACTGCTGCGCACATTGCGCCGCAGAGGAAGGTGCAAGCGCGCTGACCGATCGCGCACCCTGATACAATGCTATCAGGATCAAGGCCCCATGAGCCAAGGAACATCGCTCGACACGGGCTTATTGGCAAGCATGGAAGCTCAGCATTCAGAACATAGCAAAGCCGTGATCAGCGAAAGCAACAAAAGGACGGTTTGGCCGTTCTGATCAGCCGCATGAGCGGCGGAGCATCCGAAGACATGACTACGCCGCAAATCCTGTCGTTCGCCGTCATCTTCGTGATGATGGCGGCGCTCGTGTGGGGTCGGTATCGATATGATCTGGTCGCAACCGCGGCACTGTTGCTTGCACTCGCGGTTGGGATCGTGCCTTTTGACGAAGCCTTCAGCGGGTTCAGTGACGATATCGTGGTCATTGTCGGCAGTGCTCTGCTGGTGAGCGCGGGCATAGCCCGCTCGGGCATCATGGAAGTTGCCATCAAGCGCTCTGCTCCGAACCTGTCGGGTGTTCGGTCGCAACTGGCGCTGCTGGTGATCGTGGTCACGATCCTGTCTGCCTTTGTAAAGAATATCGGTGCGCTCGCCATCATGATTCCGATCGCCTTTCAGTTCGCGCGCCGGTCGAGCGTTTCGCCCTCGATATTCCTGATGCCTATGGCGTTCGGGTCGCTGCTCGGCGGGCTCATGACGCAGGTGGGGACATCTCCCAATATCGTTGTGTCCCGTGTGCGGGAGGAACTGACCGGCACCGCCTTCACAATGTTCGACTTTACACCTGTTGGAGCCGCGCTGGCCGCCGCCGGAACGATCTTCCTGGTGCTTTTCTATTGGCTGTTGCCGGTGCGCGAAAAGCTGGGCGGGTCGGTGAATGAAGCCATCAACATCAAGAATTACCTGACAGAGGCCCGAATTGTCCGCGATTCGACGGTGCTCGGGAAAACCGTCGCAGACCTCATGAAGCTTTCAGGCGGCGATGCTATCGTGACGTCGATCCTGCGCAACCGGACTATGCGGATGACGCCACTGCCCGACGTTGTCCTCAAAGTGAACGACATTCTGCTGCTCGAGGGCGACCCAGAGGCGCTGCATCGCCTTGTCTCCCAGGGTAAGCTCAGCGTCACGGGCGATAGGGTCGGCGGTGACGACACCGCCAGCGAAATGGTCGCTATCGAAGCCGTCATCGGTGAAAGCTCCCCTTTGATCGGCTGGACAGCCCAGCGCCTTGCCCTCTACCACCGCTTCAATGTCAACCTCCTGGCTGTCAGCCGTCACAGCGAGCGCCTCGACCGCAGGCTGGCCGAAGTCCAGCTAAGGCTCGGCGACGTCGTCGTGTTGCAGGGCAATGCTGCGACGATACCCGAGATACTGCGTGAACTCGGCTGCCTGCCGCTGGCGGAAAGGGCTATCCTGCTTGGTAGCGTCCGCAAGGGTGTCGTGCCGGTAATCATCCTTGCTCTCGCCATGGTGGCGACTGCGTTCGGGCTGCTCCCTGTTTCCGTCGCTTTCTTTGCGGCCGCGGTCGGGATGGTGCTTTTCAGGGTCATCCCGGTCCGGGAGGTCTACCAATCGCTGGATGGTCCGATCCTCGTCATGCTCGCCGTTCTCATTCCGGTGAGCGATTCGCTGCGCAGTACAGGGGCGACAGAAGTGGTTGCCGGCGAGCTTGCCAAACTGGGGACCATTCTTCCGGCGCCCGGCGCACTGATGCTCATCCTTGTCGCCGCCATGGCCGTTACACCATTCCTCAACAATGCCGCCACCGTTCTGGTCATGGCGCCTATCGCCGCCGAATTCGCCGGCGATCTGGGCTACAGGCCGGAAGCATTTCTGATGGCAGTCGCAATTGGCGCCGGCTGCGATTTTCTCACCCCGATCGGCCACCAGTGCAACACGCTCGTCATGGGGCCGGGCGGCTACCGTTTCAGCGACTATCCACGTCTGGGACTGCCGCTATCGTTCCTCGTCGTCATTGTTGCTGTGCCGATGCTAATGATCGTATGGCCAATGAACTGATACGCGATGGACGGATCAATCCTGCTCGACTTTCGCCGGCCGACGAAAACTGTCGCATCTCTAGCTTGCTCAACTGTCGCATCACTGAACGGCTGCTACACATGTGTCCGGAACAGACATGTGAGCGATGGCTGGGGCGCCAGGATTCGAACCTGGGATTGTCGGTACCAAAAACCGATGCCTTACCACTTGGCTACGCCCCAGCAACGGTTGCGCGCGCGGCCTTATAGGACGAGCCGACGGAAAGCTCAATGCCGAGAATAGCGGCTGTCGTAAGCAGATGAGTTGTCCGGATTAGGTAGCAGATGAGTTGTCCGGTTTGATCACCAGCGAACGGAGGCTGGG
>NZ_JBVVQU010000100.1:0-11466 GCF_055811555.1 Mesorhizobium sp. WSM4813 | reverse complement strand
TCCCATCGTCCACCTCCATCGAGGTGGATGTTGAATCAGCACAAGACGCAGCTGTCACATCACAATCGATTCATCGATCACAGGACGTGCTCTAGTGTGCATAATGCCGATTTTCGTCGCCCCTTCGCGGCCGGCCGGATATTTGGCAGCAGGGTCTCCGGCGCCTTGGGATTGGCAAAAAGCCAGGGAAAACAACGTCGCGCCCACAGGCGGTCTGCAAAAAACGGACATTGGCCGCTCCCTGCTTGGAGGTGCACTGACCTGAGATTAAGACAGCGGCCGGCGCTTGTCTGCTGCGCCAGCACTACTGAACTGTAGGTCGCCGCGCCGCTCGCGATCTGTTTTGCTTTTGCTTGTCGGAGAACACTACGGGCCTGCAGTTTGGATACTGGCTGCAGCCGACGAACGAGCGCCCGGTCTTCGTTTTCCTTTGGACCAACTGACCAACTCGGCAGGCCGGGCATTGCTGTAGCGCTTGGCCGTCGATGGTCTCGAAGCGAATCTCCTCACCCGCGACCTCGCAGAGCTCTTGGATGTAGCGCGAGGGTCGGGCACTGTCGGCCAGCATGAAGACGCCGCGGCTGGCCCGGGTCAAGGCGACGTAGAACAGGCGTCGTTCCTCTGCGTACGCGAAGGTCTCGGGATTCGGAATCACTAGGTTCAGCAGCTCGTCCTCTTCGACACGGCTCGGAACACCATAGTCGCCCTCGCTGATGTCGAGCAGGATAGTGTAGTCCGCTTCGAGGCCCTTCGAGCGGTGGAAGGAAAGCGCCAAAACCTCGATATGCGCGAATGCCGGAATACGGCCGGCGAACGGATCGAGATGGTTGTAGCGCCAGAGGACGAGTACTCTAAGCTTCTGCCTTGCCGTGCCGCGCCACTGCTCCGCGATGCTTCCCAGGAACACATCCAGCCGGGATAACAGCCGCAGGCAGGCTGCGCCAAAGTCCGGCCTCTCCTTTGCGCCCTCGATCGGGATAACGCGGATCGATTTGGGTATAGCGGGCCGTATAGACCGTACCGACTTCCTGAGCTGGTCTGGGTTCCGTTGAACGAAACCCGCCGCCGTCTCCGCGATCAGCTGGTTGCAGCGGTAAGTTTGCTCGAGCCGGCCTTGCCAACTTGTCCCGAAGTTCGCCTCGAACCTTGTGAAGAGGGTCACATCCGAGCCGGCAAAACGGTAGATAGACTGCCAGTCGTCGCCTACGGCGAAGAGTTTGGATAACGGCTTCTGGTCTCGCAGCGACTTAATGAGTTTACCCCTGGGTCCAGAAATGTCCTGGAATTCGTCCACGAGGATCAGCGAGTACGGACTGGTGTATCGTTTCGTCTCTACCAGCTGCGTCGCGTCGGCGATCATGGAATCGAAATCGATCCGTCCGGCATCAGCGAGCTTTTCGGAATAGGCCTGGGCGATCCTGTAAACGACGCGCGAAAATATCCGCGCGCGTTCCTTATCGTGGAGCGACTGCGCACGCTGTAGCAACATATCGAGGCTTAGATGACTCGCCCGGATGTGCTTGATGCAGGTGCCTATGAGCTGGTGGTAGTGCTTGACCACCACTGGCTCCAGCGCCGTCGCAATATCGCTATACTGCTTCGCCACGAGCTGTATCCCGCGCCGCTCTAGTTCCTCGCGCATGACCTCGGAAATCGTGCCGTCCGCGGCCTGGGCCGATCGCGTCTCGAAGAAATCGATCTGCCCGACCTGATAGTCCCGCCGCTTTGCTTCGGCGTGGTCGACATAGTCCTTGAATGGTGAGACGCCGTTTGCGTCGAGCGCGAAATGCTCGTGCACGGTACCGGTCGCCGAATAGTAAAAGTCGGGATGAATATGGCGGACGGCGCCTTCCGCATCCTGCACCTCGACCTGTCGTTCGTATTCGAACGCGACCGAGTTCAACCAAAGCCAGTTCGCGATCGACTGTTCCTGCAACGATTTGACGTAAATCCCGGCCAGCGAGCCGATCGTCGCCTTACCCCTGGTCCGCCGCTCCGTAATGTATCGTTGGTAGTCAACCTCACTGTCGAACGTTTCCCGGGGGATATCGGCCTTTGGATGCACGACCAAGAGATCAACCCACAGTCGCGTAAACTCCCTGTCGGAACTGGCTAGTTCAACGATGATCTCCTCAATCGCCTTGGCTTCCCCCGCGGGATGTTCGACCCAGTTGGCAAGCTGGGGCGGCCGCCCGTTGACCTCCTGGATGATGCCGCGGCCTAACGCGTGGAAGGTTGTCACGCGACATTCAAGTTTGTCGGGTTCGACCTTCAACTGCCTGGCGATGCGCTCCCTGAGCTCGTCCGCTGCGCTCTTGTTGAAGGCCAAGACCAGCATTTCGTCAGGGCGTGCCAACTTCTTTTCGAGCACATATGCGACTTTGCCCACCATAGTGGCGGACTTGCCCGATCCCGCCGATGCGATGAGCAAGTTATTGTCCTCGAGACGAATACAAGCCTCGCGCTGCTGCCCTGACAGCGACCGACCGTCCAGGTTGTCGAAGAACGCCGCAAAAGCGGCCAGTTCGGAGGCGATGAACCGCTCGTTGTAGCGATGGCGCACGTTCGGATCGGCGAGGAAGGCGTAGGAGGCCGGCAAAACGGCCTCGAGCGTCTGTGCCATCTGCCCTGGATCGAACATCGGGTGCGAGAGGGCCGTTGCCACCTTTCCCGGCACGCCGGCTATTGCGTTGCCGAGGTCCGAGTACGCCAAGTATCGGCGGTTGTCCGTCACGACCGCGCCGAGTCTCGCGTCGATCTCGCGCAGTTGGTCGGTTTCGGAACGGATCACTTCGCTCAGATATTCGTTGACGAACGCCGCGATGTCGGCCGCGAGTTCGTCTGCGGCGCTGCCGCTGAGGCCCGATAACCGGTCCAGCCTGGTTCTCGAGCAGATTTCAACGGCGTGCCACAGGAGGCCTTTGGCGGTTTGGACAGATACCACGTCCAAGCATTCCAGCTCGGTCTCGCTGCCAGATACCAGGGTGATACCGGCTGCCGAATTCCGACCGGGTGTCAGTTTCCAGTTCTCGCCGGAGAACAGTCGGGCGAACAGTCCGGGACGGTATGTGCGGGGGCGCTTTAGCATTGAAAAGTTATATCGCGGCTAGGCCTTAGGCTTTCCTAACAGCGGTGGCGATTGCCGTCGAGACTAGGCGCGTTTGCTGGGGTCCCGCCCGTCACGCAGTCCTGTTGCCTATTGGGACCGTCGTGGGCCTATCTGGCACTCAGCGTCAACTACACAATTTCCATCGGGTCCCCCGATGTGAGGGTTAGCGCAGTGGATTTGGATATCTGCCGAGATCCACTAGGCGTCATGAACTGTATCCTGCAAACAGGCACGGAGACGCAGGACAGCAACGCGCCACATCTCGGTCGTCACGGCTGCGTTCGCCGATGTTGAAGCGCGGACTGTGCATCGCTACTATTCTTCTTCAATTGAGAATTTGTTGGCGAGGAGGCTATTCCGTCGGCGCTGCCGAGCGAACATTTCTTGCGTTTCAGAATTTATCTGATGGGTTCGATCTAGAAGGCAAAGAAAGGACCACTATTGGTCCGATTATGTATAGGGCGCAGAACCATACAAGCTGGGCGGTTTTGCTTTCGAAAAGACGCTCTCCAAGTACGATCCAGATCGGGAGTACTGTGATACCTATGGCGCAACCGACAAACACAGCCAATGCGTCTCGGATCGGCGTCTCCGTCCCAACGAGACGACCTAAGGGCTTCAAGGAGAGATAATTTGGACGTCCGTTAGTTTGTTGGCTGTGGTCAAGATCATCTTTGTGTTCCATTGTCCCGCCTTTCTTCCTCGACGTTCTTTTATATCCCAAGCTTACTCGGCTTGCGAGGCCCGATAGATCGGTCCGTAAATAGGCCGTCGCTGGGTGGAGAACGTGGGCTCACATCATCGAGCCGGATTTCAACCCCTCAGCAGACATGCACCCATTCCAGTTTTAACCCGGCTCTCGCCACCTTGAAATGTCAGCTCTATGAAATCTTCTGCACAAAGCTGTCAGTCGGCTCCCGGCCCCCTTTCGGGCTTCAACGCAGCCGACAGCCCGGCCCAAAGGGAGACGCTCCGATGAGCTCAACTCCAAGGCACCATCTTCACACGCCACGATGCTTCTATTGGTCGAAAAGAACTTTGTGTGGATCGGCGCGGTCGCTCGGTAGCGTTGACGAATCGGTAGAATTGGCAAGCAGTGCTGCTATAGGCTTCAGGAATGAACATTTTCGGGGGGCGATCGTGCTCAAGGGTTGCGTCAATCGCGTGCAGCATGCTGTGGGACACGGTGGCTTCCACACTGGACATATTCAGATCTTCGAGCGTCCAGCAACATTATCGCCCGAAGACGCGGGAATAAAGAGCTTCCGCTATGTTTATGATTGCGGGTCCGAGCAAGGCAACGCGCTCAAGAGCGCATTGAACGCGCACCGGATGATTTGCGAAGGGCGCACAGACATTCTGTTTGTATCCCATCTACACTCTGATCATATCAACGGGATTGAACGCTTGCTGGCCATCGCACCAGCAGAGACCGTCCTCGTTCCCTATCTCGATGTGATCGAGCGATTGATCTTCATTCTGGCGGACACGGAGTCCGGCGCCATTTCAACATCGGCTCGCGAGTATTTCGCCAATCCAGCGGGCTGGTGGCTAAACCGCGGCGCCAAGTATGTCGTCTTTCTCGAGGCGGATGATGGTGATGCGCCGCGGCCGGGCGTACCCAAGGAGCCAGATGGTCCGATCGATGACGAGGATGGCGGCGATGACCCTCGGGAGCCGGCGAGGTGGCCGGATAGGAAAGTGCCCGGCGCTCGGCTTGCCCAGTACCTTCGTAAGCCGAAAGGAAGCCTTCCAGAGGGTTTGATAGCCGCGGACGAGGCGAAACGAGAAGCCGCCAGCGGCGCCGTCCTTGCCGGCGCAGGCTCCTTCATGCAACTCGAATGGCGCTCGCACGAATATGCAAATTGGCAGGTCGGCGACTGGATTCTGCTCCCCTATGTGCATCCGGTCGACCAGGCCGTTCGATCTCGTTTCCAGCGAGCGATCACAAAGGCCCTCAGGATCAGAGGCGGCAATGAGGAAAAACTAGCCGCGAAGTTGATCGAATTTCTTCACTCGCCCGAGAAGACCAAAGTGCTTCTCGATCTTTACGGCGAGCACTTCGGGCACGGTCACAACGCCCTATCGATGTCCCTCTATTCCGGGCCGTATTGTCGAAGCACCCGAACAGTCGATGACGATCGTCGCTGGCATCGATACGGATGGCCCTTCGACGACTTTCCTCATTATGACATCGGTTTTGTCGAGCCGGTGGGGTGGCTCGGAACAGGGGATTCCGCATTGAAGCAGAAACTGAGACGGGAATCCTGGTTGAGTTTCTACCTGCCGTATTCGCCCAACGTCGGCGTATTGACGTTGCCTCATCACGGGTCAACCCACAATTTTCACGACGAAATCCTTGCATTTGACGGCCTGAAAATGGCCCTGGCCACGACGGTCGAGCGCCGGGAACGTGTCGCGGGGATGCGCGGCACCCTCGCGGCCGTGGAAGCCCGAGGGATTCGCGGGCATGTCGTCGACGACCGGCGCACCAGCAGCTACCGATTCTGGTGCGGGCGGTTCATGGAGAGGTGAGATTGGAAGTTCTGATCGCGGGACCGCCATGGCGTCCGCGCTGCCGTCAACTGCCGAAGAGGCAGACGAACTGATGTCGCTCGTGCGCATCCGCATGCCTACGCCGATTACGTACCGCCCGATCAAGTCAACAGGCAATTCGGCGCCGTAGCAGGGCATGTAACAGCCTTATGCAGCATCTACCTCGATCACTTCGATTGCCCACGCGAGGTAGAGAGCGGATGGCCGCCATTCCCGACCGGCAGCCCGAAACCTGCCAGTCCGCTTCCCTTCTGGCCTCATTGCGGTCATGCGCGAGAATGCATCTGGCTGACTGGTATTGGCGCTTTGCGGACCCTTTTGGGCCGCGATCATGGCGCGCCATTTAATTATCTACAATGTCAGCACGAGTGGCCCACCGGCTAGTTATCGGCATTTACCCAAAACAGACGTTCCCTCGCTTTGCGCTCTTCTCTGACGTTTAGGCTACATTCGCGATTTCCTGAAAGCAGACATTCAAATGCCGGTGTTGGTTTCCCGAGCGACCGCTACGTATGAAAGAGGAGTGGAACACGAGCACTTTTTTGTTCCGTGTAGAACTTGAGCCCTTCATCGCTCTGAGGATTTGGCAGGGAGGTCAACGTAGCTCGTTCCGACCCCATGCCCGCCGCTTAGACCACTCGGTCACTTCCTGAAGACACTTTCCGCATCCACGATGAGGCCGGCGACCGCTTCTGGTCCTACAGTGCCGGTGACGGCGAGGACCCGGAGATCGGGTCGCACCATTGGTTTCTGCACGGCATCTTTGCGTAAATCGGGCTTAAGGAACTCGGTACCTTCAGTCCGGTTGAGGGTACTGGTGCAACGACCATCATACTTCGACCTCGATGAAGCCAACTATCCTTGGAAACCCGATATCGAATATCGCGCACCCGGAACTCCATCGCGTCGGTCGCGGTCGAACAAGCGACTACGGCGCCGTGTAAAATCGGCTGTGTCGGCGCCACACGCGGCCGCTCCAAACCAGCTCTACGCGCCAACCTGCGGGGATGTGACCCTCACGGTCGCTTCGGTAGCCGCTTGATCTCAGCTCTCGTCCTCGCCGCCATTGCTTGCGCAGGTCGACTTAGCCAGCAATTCGTCCGGATCGAACTCGCCCCGCCGGGCAGCATCGGGATCACGATAGAGTTCCGCATAGTTGAACGGAACCGCCAACGCCCGCCCCAGCATACGCTGGCCTAATACAACTCCGGCCTCAGACTGTGCGCTGTCAGACGCTTGGAAAGACACGAGCCTGCTCGAAGAAGCCGGAGAAAGAGAGGAGGTGCCAAGTGTCGGGATTTCGCGATCGGACATCAAAGAATACTCCCAGCTATGATGAAGAACCAGTGTATTAGCGATCATCGACGACGTTAACACCAACCTTTGGGGCACGCAACGGTTGCTCTCCTCGCAGTTCCGCGCTAGCGCTCGCCATAAAATCCTGGTGGCGGAGACCATACTTTGACTTGCCGTCGCCGAACTCGGTCGTACCTGTCAGCAGTTGAACGAAGAGATCGAGCATCGGCACGTCCGGGTTGATTTCCTCAACCCAGAGAAATTGGCCCATCTGGTTGATTTCCAGGAATACCCAGTCGTCGCCAGGCGTCACGATCATGTCGATACAGCCAAACTGCAGCCCCATGCTATCGAGGAGAGCCCGGCAGGCGGTCCTGACGGCCGGCGGAACCTCGATATGCTCGACCCCCAGCTTCGTCGGCGACACGGCGCGCCAGTCCACCTTCGAGGCTTCGAATACCTGCGAATCCAGCCGCACCGCGACCGTAAGATCGCCGAAGCACGTGACCCTCACCTCATAGGCCTTCTCGACATAGCTCTGGAAGATCATCGGGCACGTTTGCAGGAACATGTCTTCCGGCAGGTCATTTGTCGTGACTATGGCGGAACGGGAAACGAAGTCGCCGTCCGCGCCCTTCCACACCGTCGGCGAGAAGGGCTTGGCCAGCCTGCGGCCGCCGCCACTCTCAACGAAACGCCGGATGACCACCGGATCGTTCGACACGACGGTGTCGGGGATGGCAAGCCCGGCCTTCTCGGCCATCATCAGTTGGAACGGCTTACTCTCCGCCCGCTCGGCGGCATAGATCTTGTTTATGCAAGTGCAACTGCGATCGAGAAACGGCAAAAGCCCCTGCACAAACACCTTGCTTTGCGAGGCTGCAATGACGCGATCGGCGGCAGGCAGTTCCGCACTGACGAAATGCTCCCGGATGATGCGCCTATTCCAGAACACGAGATCGGCCCGGTCGGCGTCGAGAGTGAACGAGCCGTCCAGTCCCTCAATGTGAAATCTGGCGCCGCCGGCGTATGATACGCTGCAGCGCTGAGCCGAGGGAAAGTCGCTCGTCATCCAGCGAAAGCATTCGTGCCCGAGCGACCGCAAGGCCTGGGCCACGATGATCGCGTGGATGTCGTTCGCCGCGGTCGCGATTAGGAAGTTGCTCATTGTGTATGTCCGCTGATCTCGAAGGGCACGACGTGCGACGCGCCTCTCATGCGATCACGCTGACGGTTTCGGCCGCGATCAGGCGCTGCACAAGTTCAATCCTGGCGTCGGGTGCCAACCATTGCGACAGCGAACCGACCGTGACGGCTCTCCCACTGAGGCAGGAAAAGGCAGCCTCTCGACCTCCGTCCGCGATCCGAAGCGTTCCGCCAGCAACGTCGATCACCAGCGAACCATCAGGCTCAACCCTCGTTTTCCGTTTCACCCTTGCGCGAACTTTGGTGAGGTCGGTGATTTCTCTCGCCCGGACGAGTTGATTGAGCAGCCCAACCGTACTATCCGGAAATTGCTCGTCGAATTGCGCCTTGAAGGCCCGCCGCAACGACGCGACATCGACCTCGGAGGCGATCGCCGCCAGCATGTCTTGTACCCCACGGCTGATGTCACCTAGGTCGCAATCGTCGCGCAGAAGATCCAGAGGCAAGCTGGAGCGGTATTTTCTGTCGCGCAACACGCGATTGGAAACCGCCTCAATGAGCGCGTCCGCCCAAGTGAAGAAATAGACACCGAACGTGATGTGGAGCGATGTCGTTCCGGTGGTCGTGCCTTCGTGCGACCACCCACGCGGCATGTAGAGCACATCGCCAGCGCTGAGTTCGGTCTCGATGACTGGATCGCCTGCGGGCTCCAGCCGCGCAGAACTGCCTTGGCTCGCTAGCGGCAGATCGAAGACCGAATCGTAGACGCGCCATCGCTTGGATCCGGCCACTTGCGCCATGAAAACGTCGTGCGTGTCGTAGTGAAGATTGAAGCCTTTCGAGCCGGGAGGTGTGAGATAGACGTTCGCCTGGCACGGCGCGGAGAACTCTCGGGAGAGCTGACCACAAAATTCCGCCAGCGCCGGATGATAGAGGTGAACGCGATTGAGGACGATCGTGGCGCCGCTGTCGAAGAGGCGCAGCGCCTTGCGGCTATCGACCACGCCTCTGCTGGAGAATTCTGAGACGTCGACCGGATTGTTTCCATCCACGCAGAAACACTCGGCGGTTCGATACTTGATCGTCGCGAAAAACCGGTCGATGTCGTCTATGGACAACAAGGCTCGTGTGTCGGCCCTCGGCGAAAGATGCGGCGCCCGCTCGAGCTTCCGCGCGATGAAATTGCTGGTTTCCTGGTGTCCGACGAGTCGGCCGAGGGCTGAAAAACCCTCATCGATCATGTGTGCGCCCTCCTCGCCAAATCGAGCCGAGCGCAAACCTATCCGTGTGCATGCAAACGCCTCTCACTGACCTTGCCGAGACGCAACCGAGAAATGATCTCTTCATATGGGCCCCTCGCATAACGGTTCACCTCTGCAACGAGGCCATCCGAGGCCGTCGACACACGTCGCTGCGGGTACGGCATTCTGCCGTTGCTCTTGGCGTCAAGGGACAGAACCTTATCGACCTTCGACGACACCGGCGCGGCAATATTGAATAGCGACGCGGCGTCGATGATAGTCGAGCCTGAGAGGTTGTCGTGTCGAACGATTGCGTCGAACGATGACAAGTTCTCGGCAATGATGGCGAGGTAATTGCCGACGACCCGCGCGGCATATTCTTCGTCCGACACTTCCGCGACAGAGTTCGGTCCGCCGGGTACGACGCCGGCCAGATATGCGCCTTTGGCCGCATCCTGCTTCAACCCCATCCATCCTCCTCCACGAAGGCTGGCCTGGGCGATCTCGAGCGGATCCCTGATCACCGCAAGACATGGGACTTCCGGCCATATTCGCTTAATCTCGGCAAGACTGTGGAGACTGGAACTCGTGAGTTTCAGGACGACATTCTCGTCGCTGCCACTTCGGCACCGCCCCAGACACCACGCTGCCGTCTTCACGGCTAGCGTATCGAGGTCTCTTGCTTCGCTCACCGTCTCCAGCACGGGGTCGAGCAGAGTGCGCCAAAGATATTGTGTCAGCGGCCAATATTCCGAGACGACCTGGGTGTCGTCGCAACATTTGAGACCGTTGGCGACGGCTGTCGATCCACATCTGGAAGTATGAAAGATCAGACCTGCAGGACGATAGTCGAAAGATGGGCCGGCTCTATCTGAAAAGACATTGGGCTTGGTGTATATTATGTCCTGCTGGGTTTCAGAGTGGACCCGAGCGATCGTCTGCAGAAAGAACGCCTCCGAGAAGGAAACACCTCCGCAATAGAGCCACGCAATCCTATCCAGTTGCGCGCACGTCGATTCGGAGCGCCACGAGAGATCGAACGGCACCCATCCGATAAGGTCGGACATAGCCGCCGTGCTCATCGGATGGCTGCGACTTGAGCGCGCCGCCGCACGGGCACGGCCGCGCACAAACGACAAGGAACGATCCGGTCGCGCCTGCAGCGCATGACGGCCAACATCGCGCGGCTCTCAGCGTCGCTGCGTATCCTATTTCTCGTACATCGCCGCTACGACCACCCCGTCCTTGGTCGCGCCCACTCCTGCAACCATGGTCGAATCCTTGGAGGAAACGAGCCCAGGACCTTTCCCGAAGCTGAAGCTCTGGATCTCCATATCCCTGATGCCGTGCTTGGCGAGCAGGGCATTCATGTCTGCAGCGAGGGCCGGAACCTTCCTCGCGTAAACGGCGCACAACGTCTGTTCCGACTTACTCTTTTCGGTGTTCTCGATAAGCTCCATGGCGAACTCCCAAATGCGGGTTCTTCAAATGCTTCGTTCGGCGCTTCTCGTGATGATCTACGGGAGTTAGCCGCTCTTTTCGTACCGACTGATCGCTACTTCGCGCTTGCTCCAGTCGAATGGTTATATCGAGCTCCAGTCTCTTTCGCGGAAAGGTGATTGTCAAGTTCGAACCAGGTCAACTCGCTCGATCATACCGTCTCAACTTGAATGCCGCCCGCTGCGCTTAAGGAAAAACATTCGAGACGACCGGTTATCATCGATTGCCAAACCAGCACGACAGCCTTCTCTTTGGCTCTGACTTCTGACGGATAGCCCCGAACTTATGCACGCCGGCGCCGCCCGCGAAAGACCCCGCAGCCGTTGGATACGCCGATCGATCTGACTAATGCTGACGGGTCAGTGGCTGATGACTGGTTTGCGAGTGCCTACGGCTATGCATTTTCGGTGAGGAGGAAGACGCGTGTCACGCAGACACGGCCTCTCGCGCATCGCCGCCTCCCAGCTGTCATTCCGATTTCAGTCCCATTCCAGGCGCTGCTTGAAAGTCAACTGCCCCGACATCAGCTTTTATCGTACGGCTCCGGCGAAGGCCGCCTTGCGCGAGCGTGGCAGGGTAGCGAGGCTGCGCTCTTAAGGTCGTCCTTACGAGCGTAGT
>NZ_JBVVQU010000099.1:0-11596 GCF_055811555.1 Mesorhizobium sp. WSM4813 | reverse complement strand
TCCAACCCCACAAGCCAAACCTGCTGCCCGGCCAAAACTCCCTTGACACCTCCGAAGCAGATGTGTGCGCACGCTAGCCCTTGTGGGGAGGGGTTAGGGGTGGGGTCCCTCTTCGCAAAAATCCAAATGCGATTGCGTTGGTCACTTACCGGAGGAAGGCCTCTCAGTTTCTGTAAACCGGCTCCTGCTCGTCGAGGATCGCCCTCAGTTCGGAAAGGTGCCGCTCGGCCTGGCCGGGATAATCTTCCTGCTCCGTCGCCGCCTTCTCGGCGATTTCATCCGACAGGACCCGCAGCGATCGGCCGGTCCACAGCGCCTTGATGTAGGTCTCGGCGGCGCGTTCGAAATAGAACATGCGGTTGAAGGTGTCGGCGACGGTATCGCCGATGACCAGCACGCCATGATTGCCCATGACCATCACCTTGACCTTCGGATCGGTGAGCAGCTGCGAGCAGCGTTCGCCCTCTTCCTCGAACGCGAGCCCGCCATAGTGGCTGTCGACGACGTGGCGGTTGAAGAAGATCGCTGAGTTCTGGTCGATCGGCGGCAGCGTCGAGTCGGCGAGCGAAGCCAGCACCGTGGCGTGGATGGAGTGCACATGCATGACGCAGCGCGCATGACGGACATTGCGGTGGATGGCGCCATGCAGGCCCCATGCCGTCGGGTCGGGTGCATTCGGGCCGGAGAGCGTATCGGGATCGTTGGCGTCGATCAGCAGCAGGTCGCTCGCCTTGATGCGTGAGAAATGCACCTGGTTGGGATTCATCAGGAATTGCGAGCCGTCATCGTTGACGGCCAGCGAGAAATGATTGGCCACCGCCTCGTGCATGTTGAGCCGCGCCGTCCAGCGGAAGGCGCAGGCCAGATCGACGCGCTCCTCGTAGAAGGGCAGGTTGGTCAGCGGTTCTTTCTGCAGGCGGGCGATGCTCATCGAAAACCTCCGTGAAAGAAGCAAGGATGCCGCGCGCCGCAGATGCGCGCAACCGGTTTCGTTTGGTGCAGACGAACGCTTTGCCTCACGCCGCAGTGCTTCTGGCGGCGTCGACGCGTAGCCCGCCATGCTCGACGATGAAATCGATCACCTCCTGCAGGCCCTTGCCGCGCGACAGGTCGGTGAAGCCGAACGGCCGCTTGCCGCGCATGCGGGCGGCATCGCTCTCCATAACATCGAGGTCTACGTTCACATAAGGGGCGAGATCGCTCTTGTTGATGACCAGGAAATCGGACCGGGTGATCGCCGGCCCACCCTTGCGCGGGATCTCCTCGCCCTGGCAGACCGAGATGACGTAGAGCGTCAGATCAGCGAGGTCGGGCGAGAAAGTAGCGGCGAGGTTGTCGCCGCCGGATTCGATGAAGACGATGTCGAGATCGGGAAATTTTTTGGTCATCTCGGCGATCGCCTGCAGATTGATCGAGGCGTCCTCGCGGATGGCGGTATGCGGGCAGCCGCCGGTCTCGACGCCGATGATGCGATCCTCGGGCAGCGCCTGAAGCCGGGCCAGCATCATGGCGTCTTCCTTGGTGTAGATGTCGTTGGTGACGACGGCGATCGAGAACTCGTCGCGCAGCGCCTTGCAGAGTTTTTCGGTGAGCGTCGTCTTGCCGGAGCCGACCGGGCCGCCGATGCCGACGCGAAGAGGACCATTGACTTGTGTCATGCGACGAACTCCGTGATGGCAAGGAAGGCGAAGCCGAGCCCTACAACCAAGCAGAGCGGCGAATAGTAGCTGACATCAAGCCGCGCGAAAGGCTGTTCGGGCGCCAGCCGGCGCCACCACGGCGTGAAGCCTGCAATGCCGCGCCCCAGGAAGACCAGTGCGATGAGCAGCGCTGTCGCGGCAAGCCCGGCCTTGGGAAAGGGCGTGGCAAACACGCCTTCGAGCGCCATCGGCCACAGCGTCGCCAGGCCGAGGCAGGCGGCGACGGCGAAGCTGGCGAAGGGCGCCGGCATTTCGTCGACGCCACGGAAGCCGACCACCGCGCGGGCGCAGGAGGCAGCGTCCCTGCCCGGCCAGATGCCGCCAATACCCCAATAGACATGCAGCGTCGTGATCAGCAGCAGGACGAGCGAGAGCGCGAAAGCGAGGACGATCATGAGCGGAACAGCCGCGAATATTGCGTCTCGTGCTTCATCGCCATGACGTCCGAGACGAGCGCGCAGCCGCCGAGATCGTCCAGCGTCGAGCCGGCGGCACGGGCGGCGACGCCGAGCGCCAGCGGTTCGAAGCCCGCGAGCAGCGCGGTGGCGCCGGTCTGGCCGACGACGCCGAGCCGGATTGCGGCCTGGACGAGGTTGGAAAAGAAGGTCTGCAGGAAGGCGGCTAGCGCGTCCTGCAGCGCGATGCCATTGCCACCGGCCACCGCGCCGACAGCGACGCAATAGGCGCACTCGGCGGGCAGACGGTCCAGCACCTGGCACGGCCAGGCCGATGCCGCCTTCAGGAAGGCCGCGCCCTGCAGCATGGTCTCAGTGTGGCGCTCGCGCGAGCCGGCCAAGGCCTCTGCGAGTGCGGCGATTTCGGCGAGATCGCCGGCTTGCCGCGCGCGCCGCCAGCTTTCGGCAAACAGCACGGCATCGTTCCAGCCCGAGCCCATCTCGACCAGCGTCTCCAGCCATGCGGCGAGGTCTTTGCTGTCGGCGACCAAGCCGGCATGCACGGCTTGTTCGAGACCATGGCTGTAGGAAAAACCGCCGACCGGGAAGGCAGGCGACAGCCACGCCATCAGACGCAACAAAGCGACGTTGGAAGGCTGGTCAGTCATGGTCGTGTGAATGGCTGTGCGAGTGCGATTCGCTGTGCGTATGGGAATGCGCCTCGGCTTGGCTGTGTGCATGCGCCTCGGCATGGGCATGACCGTGACTGTGCCCGGAATAGGCGCCGCGCACCGGCTTGAACGGCTCGGAAACGTCGCTCACAGTCGCACCCAGCCCTTCCAGCATCGTCCTGATGACATGGTCGCGCAGGATGAGGATGCGTTCCGCTTCGATGGTGGCGGCAAGATGGCGGTTGCCGATGTGCCAGGCAAGCTCGGCTAGATGGACAGGGCCGCTGGCACGGATATCGTAGAGCGGTTCCTCGGCCGCAATGATCTCGATGTGGCGGCCATCCTCCAGCACCAGCCGGTCGCCATCGTTCAAGGCAATCGGCTCGGGCAGGTCGACCAGCACCTTGTCGCTACGGGCCGTTTCGATGGCGCGGCGGCGCAGATGCCGCTCGTCATGGGCAAGCACTGCGCTGTCATATGGCGTGACCGCTCCCGCTTGGCCGGCGGCGAGCACCGAGACGGCACGCGGGAATTTGGTGAAATCGGTGCGGATGTCTAGCTTCATGTAAAGCCTGCCTTTCCCAACAAGCGTAGCCTATCGCATCCGCCGCCCCAATGGCGATCGTGTCGAAGAGCCGCAGGATAAACGATATCTGGTAGACGAGGGCGACGGCGACGAAGGCGATGTGAAAGCGACGGTCGGTGGCAGCGGCTCCGGATAAATGCGGATCTGTAGTGATCCTTCGCGCCCCCCTCTGTCCTGCCGGACATCTCCCCCACTTGGGGGGAGATCAGCCGTCACCACCGCCTTCGCGAACCGCCACTGTAGCAGGAGCGAGCGGCGCGCCAAAGCTGCCAATCTCCCCCCTCGTGGGGGAGATGTCCGGCAGGACAGAGGGGGGCGCCTCGCTCCGCCATCAAAGGTTCTGCACCGTCGTGACGCTCTGAGGCAACGATTCCAACAAGGCGACGGTAGGGATCAAAACAAAAAATACCGTTGCGCCATCGGCAGCACCGTGGCCGGCTCGCAGGTGAGCAATTCGCCGTCGGCGCGGACCTCATAGGTTTCGGGATCGACCTCGACATGCGGGGTGGCGTCGTTGAGCACCATCGAATGCTTGCCGATGCCGCCGCGGGTGTTCTCGACGGCGACCATCTGCTTGTCGACGCCGAGCCGGCCACGCAGGCCGGCATCGAGCGCGGCTTTCGAGACAAAGGTGACCGACGAGTTGGTCATCGCCTTGCCATAGGCGCCGAACATCGGCCGGTAGTGCATTGGCTGCGGCGTCGGGATCGAGGCGTTGGGATCGCCCATCGGGGCGGCGGCGATCATGCCGCCGATCAGCACCATGTCGGGCTTGACGCCGAAGAAGGCCGGGTTCCACAGCACCAGGTCGGCGCGCTTGCCGACGGCCACTGAACCGATCTCGTTGGACAGGCCGTGTGCGATCGCCGGGTTGATCGTGTATTTGGCGATGTAGCGGCGGACGCGGAAATTGTCATTGTCGCCGGTCTCCTGCGGCAGCGAACCGCGCTGGCGCTTCATCTTGTCGGCGGTCTGCCAGGTGCGGATCGCTACTTCGCCGACACGGCCCATGGCCTGGCTGTCCGACGAGATGATCGAGAAGGCGCCAATGTCGTGCAAAATGTCTTCGGCGGCGATGGTCTCCTTGCGGATGCGGCTTTCGGCAAAGGCGATGTCTTCGGGGATCGATGGCGACAGATGATGGCAGACCATCAGCATGTCGAGATGCTCGGCCAGCGTGTTGACGGTGTAGGGCCGGGTCGGATTGGTCGAGGACGGGATGACGTTGGGCAGGCCGCAAACCTTGATAATATCGGGCGCATGGCCGCCGCCGGCGCCTTCGGTGTGGAAGGCGTGGATGGTGCGGCCCTTGATAGCCGCCACCGTGTTCTCGACAAAGCCGGATTCGTTCAGCGTGTCGGTGTGGATCATCACCTGCACATCATAGTTGTCGGCGACCGACAGGCAGCAGTCGATTGCCGCCGGCGTCGTGCCCCAGTCCTCGTGCAACTTCAGCGAGCAGGCACCGCCCAGCACCATCTCTTCAAGCGCGGCCGGCAAGGACGCGTTGCCCTTGCCTGACAGGCCGATGTTCATCGGGAACGCGTCGAAGGACTGGATCATGCGCGCCAGATGCCATGGTCCAGGCGTGCAGGTCGTCGCCAGCGTGCCATGCGCCGGTCCGGTGCCGCCGCCGAGCATGGTGGTGATGCCTGACATCAGCGCCTCCTCGATCTGCTGCGGGCAGATGAAGTGGATATGCGCGTCGAAGCCGCCGGCAGTCAGGATCTTGCCTTCGCCGGCGATGATCTCGGTGCCGGGACCGATGATGATGGTGACGCCGTTTTGCATGTCCGGATTGCCGGCCTTGCCGATCGCGGCGATGCGTCCGTCCTTGAGGCCGATATCGGCCTTGAAGATGCCGTCTGATGCATCGACGACCAGCGCATTGGTGATGACGGTGTCGACCGCGCCTTGCGCACGGGACACCTGGCTCTGGCCCATGCCGTCGCGGATGACCTTGCCGCCGCCGAATTTCACCTCTTCGCCATGAAGGGTGAAATCCTTTTCGACCTCGATGAACAGTTCGGTATCGGCCAGCCGCACCTTGTCGCCGACGGTCGGGCCGTACATCTGGGCATAGGCGGCGCGGGTGATTCTAGCCATCAGCAATTGCTCCCGAAATACGGCCCCAAATACAGCCGGCCGAAGCCCGGCCCCACATTGTCGCCATCCTATGGTCACGCAATGACCCGCTGGGCGACACCTTCCAATCCCATTTAACGTTTGAGGTGGCCGGGTTCACCCAAAGCGACCGTTTGCCAATCGATGGAAAGGAAGATCCATGCGCAAAACGATATCTCTCGCAGCCGCCGCCACCCTCCTGCTTGCGACCGCTGCCAGCGCCCAGCAACAGCCTGCGCCGCAACCCAGCGAGCCGCCGGCTTCGCCCGCTCCCGCGGCACCCGGCGCTCAGCCGGCAGCGCCGGCGATTCAGACCGTCAACGTCGTCGACATCGAGGAACTGCCGGAGGAAACGCAAACGAAGGTCAACGAAGTGATCGCCAAGCGCGGCGAGGACGGCCTGCAGAAATTGCGCAGCTCGATCGACGCAACGCCCCAGGTCAAGTCCGCGCTCGAAGCCAAAGGACTTACCTCGGCGCAAGTGATCGCCGCCAGCATGGACACCAATGGCGCGCTGACTTTGATCACCAAGAAAGCGAGCTGACGATGCGCTGTGGCGGGCCGGCACAAGGTCGGCCCGCCGCATTGGGGAGGGAACCTTCGCAGGCCGGGATGCGTTTCGACTTTTTGGCGTAGTACCCAGTCTCGAAAGAGTCTCTGAAAGCGAGCGATGGCGATCACCACCTTCCCCGACACCAGATGGCTGCATATGATTGCCGCAACTGCGTTTCTTGCGGCGAGCGTTCCCCAGGCCACGCTGAATGCGCAGGGCCTTGAAGGCCCGGATACCGTCGACAAGATCGTCGGCTCGGAGGTCGGCCAGGAAGAGACCAACACGGCTGTGGAAGCCGGCAAAGTCGCCACGGCGATCGACCGGACGCGTGAAAACATCGGTACGGTGCGCAAGACATCCAAGCTCGACAAAGTCGATATCGTGTTCCTTACCGACGCCGCGCGCACGGAAGGCGGTCTGCCGCCGGCGATAGAAAGCAAGGTCGAGCAGCATCAGGACGACATTGCGGAACTGCGCGAGGAGATCGAGGCGAACGCATTGCTGTTCAACGCCATCGACTCTCGACGCGTGCTGACCGAAGACGTTCTCGCCGTGGAATTCGATGATCCTGGAAAGGTCGTCATCTACGCGGCGGCCAAGCCGCCCAGCTGAGCCGAAACTGCTCGACGCTCTGGATCGCACAACGCGCCCAGGGGATCTCACAGCGTGCCCATGATCTTCTGCTGGAACCCGTAGACCTCGCGCTTGCCGCCGAGCGGCACCAAAGTGACGTCGCGCTCCTGGCCGGGCTCGAAGCGCATCGCCGTGCCGGCGGCGATGTCGAGACGCATGCCCCGCGCCTTGTCGCGATCGAATTTCAGACCCTCATTGGTCTCGAAGAAGTGGTAGTGGCTGCCGACCTGGACCGGCCGGTCGCCGCTGTTGGCCACTTTCATGGTGACGGTCGGCTGGCCCCTGTTGAGTTCGATCTCGCCACCTGCCGTGATGATTTCGCCCGGGATCATCGCCAGCCTCACAGCATGCCGAAGGCGAGACCGGCACCGACGGCAGCACAGGCGCCGCCAGCGGCGCGGCAAAGGCCCGGAAATCTGATGCCGAGGCCAAGACCGGCAGCGAGGCCGGCGGCATGGAGCAGTGCGGTGGCGACGGCAAAGCCGGCCAAATAGCCGAGCCCGCCGGCGTTTTCAGGCACCTCGGTGCCATGGGCGTGACCGTGGAACAGCGCGAACAGGCCGATGATAGCGACGCCGGCCGAAACCGGAAGATCGATCGCGAGGGCGACGAGCAGCCCCAACGCCACGACGGACGCCAATATGCCCGGTGCGACGAACAGCAGCGGCACCTGCAGCATGCCGAGCGCGCCGCCCGCCAGCATGACGCCAACGAAGGCGAGCGGCCAGGCAACAACCGCCTTGCCGCCCTTGAGCGCCGCCCACAACCCGACCGCGATCATCGCCGTCATGTGGTCGAGCCCGGAGAGCGGATGCATGAAGCCGGCTGACAAGGACGCGGTCGTGCCGATGCCGACATGGGCAAAAGCGGGCATTGCGGCGGCGAGAAGCAATATCGCCGAGAGGGACGTGCGTTTGATCGTTGTGGGGACCATCGATATGCCTTTTCGCTGTCGGGATCGTGCCGTCACGCGGCGTTGCGCGCCGGGCCGCAGCCTTCGGCCTTGAGGACGCGCTTTGTCGAGCCGGGATGTTTGTTCAGCATCGCTGCCGGCCGGATCGGGCGCGGTGCGAAATCACCGCCGCAGTTCGGACAAACGCCGCCCAGCACACGTTCCACGCACTCGGCGCAGAAGGTACACTCGAAGGTGCAGATCAGCGCATCCGTCGCCTCAGGCGGCAGGTCTCTGTCGCAGCATTCGCAGTTGGGGCGCAGTTCAAGCATTTTCCTCTCCTCACCTTATCGGCCCTCACCTTATCGGTTCATGCACGGTCACCAGCTTGGTGCCGTCGGGGAACGTCGCCTCGACCTGGACGTCGTGGATCATCTCGGCAATGCCCTCCATAACCTGCGCGCGGGTGACGACATGGGCGCCGGCCTCCATCAGCTCGGCGACCTGGCGGCCGTCGCGGGCGCCCTCGACGACGAAGTCGGTGATCAGCGCGATCGCCTCCGGGTGATTGAGCTTGACGCCGCGCTCGAGCCGCTTGCGCGCCACAATCGCCGCCATGGCGATGAGCAGCTTGTCCTTTTCCCTTGGCGTCAGGTTCATGCGTATCCCAGGAATGACATAATCGGAATCAGAGTGACCATAATTTGGGCAGACCCGCCCGTCCGTTGAGCAATTCGACGAGCGGAACCAGCCGCTTGCGGAGCTGGTAGCCGTCCTCGGCAAACAGCCTCGCAAGAAGCTTGCCAGATTTCTTCACGCTCCAGACGCTGGCGTCGCCCTGGCCGCCGATGATGTCCCGGGCCGGATCGAGCAAAGCCTCCACCCGCGGTGAGATCATCAGCACCGTGGCCATGGAGATGGCGCCGCCGGCCACGGCGGAACGGCAGAGAATGGCCGCGATGCCGGGCCCGATGCGGAAATCCTCGGCATGAACAAGCGCTCCGTCCTGGCTGATGCGCCAGCGGTCGTGGAAGCTGCCGTGCGTCGCGCGTTCGCCCATGGCGAGGCGGCCGAAGACGGTCGCCTCGAGTACCAGCGCCTCGGCGCCGGCGGCAAGCTCCAGGTCGAGCCTGCGGGCAAAGGCCGATCGATCGAAGACGATGGTTTCCTGCGGCAGCCAGGCGATGCGGCCGCCAGCGCCGACCGTCAGCTTCACCCGCACCTCGGCATGATCGGCCGCGGCGCGGTAGATTTTCTCGCAGGCCTGGGTGGTTATGGTGGCGGAGGCGCCGGCGCCGACATCGACCTCCCAACGGAGGCGGTCGCCGCCGGTCAGGCCGCCGGCGGTGTTGATCAGGACGGCTTCGAGCGGATCGGCCGAGACGGCCGGCATACGGATCTTGGCGGAACCATCCTGATACAGGCGCCGAATACGCGTGCGGCCGCCATTCTTGTCGCAGCCGAGCTGCGCCATTCCGGCGACACGCTGGGTCGGCGGGACAAAGGTCAGGCCATTTTCGATCATATCCATGGCGCTAACGTTAGCACTCCGCCGGCTTTGTCGACATATAGCTTGTTGCTTGACAACGTTTCGGTTTCTATAGAGGAGCCGTCTTGGTACGGTCACGCAGCGCCTGGCAAAGGCGATGATGACAATTTGAGCCTGGGGAAAACAGGCGCCGATCCGTTGGCGTCGAGAAACGACAAGGGTTGGGGAAGGAACCGAATGGCTGACCAGCTGGCAACGGACATCATCGAGAAGATCAAGGCCCATGCCGAGCCGGGTGGCGAAGAAATCACCACCAGCACCGAACTGACCTCACTTGGCATCCATTCGCTGGAACTGACGGAGATCATCTTCGACCTCGAGGAACAGTATGGCATCGAGATCGAGATGAACACGGTGGATGCCTGGAGCAATTTGAAGAACGTCGGCGACATGGTCGAGGCGGTTCGCGCACTGATCGCGAAAAAGCCTGACTGAATGCACAAGCGCGTCGTCATTACCGGCATCGGCGGCTTATGCGGGCTCGGCACCAATGTGCCGGCGATCTGGGACGAGATGCGCGCCGGCCGCTCGGCCATCGGCCCGATCGTCAATTCGGAGCTGCATGACCTGAAAATCAGGGTCGGCTGCGAAATCAGGACGCTTCCCGAGCACGGCATCGACCGCAAGCAGGTCGTCTCAATGGATCGCTTCAGCCTTTTGGCGACGATCGCCGCGCGGGAGGCCGCGCAACAAGCCGGACTAACCTCGCACGCAGCCAACACCTACCGGATGGGCTCCATCGTCGGCGTCGGCGTCTGCGGCTGGGAGGCGATCGAAGAGAGCTATCGCGCCATCCTGCTCGAAGGCAAGAACCGCACCGGCATCTTCACCGTGCCGAAAGTGATGCCGGGTGCTGCGGCCGGCCATGTCAGCATGAATCTCGGCCTGCGCGGGCCGGTCTTCGGCATCACCTCGGCCTGCTCGTCGTCCAACCACGCGATTGCCTCGGCGGTCGACCAGATCAGGCTCGGCCGCGCCGATGTCATGCTCGCCGGCGGCACCGATGCACCGCTGGTCTGGGGCATTCTGAAAGGCTGGGAGGCGCTGCGGGTGCTGGCGCCCGACACCTGCCGGCCGTTTTCGGCCGATCGGCAGGGCCTGGTGCTCGGCGAAGGCGCCGGCATGGTTGTGCTGGAAACCTACGAGCATGCCATGGCGCGCGGCGCCCCTATACTCGCCGAAATTGCCGGCGCCGGCCTTTCCGGCGATGCGTCCGACATCGTCGCGCCGACCGTCGAAGGGCCGGAGGCGGCGATGCGCTTCTGCCTCGTCGATGCCAGGCTCAACCCGGAAGACATCGACTACGTCAACGCGCATGGCACCGGCACCAAGGCCAACGACCAGATCGAGACGGCGGCGATCAAGCGCGTCTTCGGCGACCATGCGCAAAAGCTTTCGATCTCCTCGACCAAATCGATGCACGCCCACTGCCTCGGCGCGTCGGGCGCGCTGGAGCTGATCGCCTGCGTGATGGCGATCCGCGGAGGCATCGTGCCGCCGACCGCCAATTTTCGCGAAACCGACGCCGATTGCGATCTCGACATCACACCGAATGTGGCGCGCGAGCGCAAGGTGCGCGCGGCGATCAGCAACGGCTTCGCCTTCGGCGGCACCAATGCGGTGCTGGCGTTCAAGGCGGTCTGACCGCAACCGGTTCCCAGATACGGCGAGACTTCTTGCCACGCGCTGCCGCGCGAAAAATCCCCAGGAGTTTCGATGACCGACCTGTCCGCCTTTCCGATCGCCACGCGCTGGCCGGCCAGCCATCCCAGCCGCATCCAGCTCTATTCGTTTCCGACGCCGAACGGGGTGAAGGTGTCGATCGCGCTGGAGGAAATCGGCCTGCCATACGAGGCGCATGCGGTGAACATCGGCAAGAACGAAAGCTGGACGCCGGAATTCCTGTCGCTGAACCCCAACGGCAAGATCCCGGCGATGATCGATCCGGACGGCCCGGGCGGCAGGCCGATTGGGCTGTTCGAATCCGGCGCCATCCTGCTCTACCTCACCGACAAGACCGGCAGGCTGATCCCGGCCGACCCAGCGCGGCGTTACGAAACCATCCAGTGGGTGTTCTTCCAGATGGCCTCGATTGGGCCGATGTTCGGGCAGGTCGGCTTCTTCCACAAATTCGCCGGACGCGAGATCGCCGACAAGCGGCCGCTGGCGCGCTATCGCGACGAGTCGCGGCGGCTAATCGGCGTGCTCGAGACGAGGCTGAAGGGCCGCAGCTGGATCATGGACGACGATTACACAATCGCCGATATCTCGATGCTGGGCTGGGTGCGCAATTTGATCGGTTTTTACGAGGCAAGGGAGCTGGTCGGCTTCGACGATTTTTCCCATGTCGCGGCATGGCTGGAACGCGGCCTTGCCCGGCCGGCGGTGCAAAAAGGTCTTGCTATCCCCGCGCGGAGCTAGAGCGTTCTGTTTTTAGGTAGACGCATATCCGGCGTTCTTGATGTAGTTGGCGCATTCCGCCGGCGTGTAATG
>NZ_JBVVQU010000098.1:0-11756 GCF_055811555.1 Mesorhizobium sp. WSM4813 | reverse complement strand
GTGCCACCGAGCAGCAAATACGCGACATTGTATCGCTGATCGGACTTGATCGTGCCTCGATCCTGAGAGAAGCGCGTATGTTGCGCCGTGATCTAGGGCCGAAGCTTTAGGGCTTTCCCTGCGGTCGACTATCACGCACCTGCCGGCGCGCATCATTGCACGGGCGATCGCGAGCTGCGTGTCGACTTTGCTAGGTGCTGTGACCGCGGGCATCTCAAGTCGTGGGATTCACGCACGATCCGCTAAATACTGCGAAGGCCCGACGAACACGGCAAACTCGGCCAGTCTGGTCGGATCGGGTATGGTCACACGCTTGCCATCGAAAAGCATAGGGCCTTTCTCCGGCAGAGCCTTGAGGGGGTCTTGTTCACGTGGACTGTTGAAGCTCCAAGTATTTCGCCGAGGGCATTGTTGGCCGCCTGGAGCAACCGGATCGGAGGCCAGGCGGCGTCACGATTGGCGGGAGACATCATTATCGCAGAGAATTCTTTTAGGTGGAAGGGCTGGTCTCGCCGCCGGCGACTTTGGCGAGCAGCATCCCCAAGGTCAGGCGCGCTCGTTCAGGGCTGCGCCGACAAAAAATATTCTTAAGAAGCTCGATAGATAGAGACGCCAAGTATCAGAGTATCATGCGATCCCTCGATAGCGAAATGGCCGGCGGAGCTGGAAGTGAATTGAACCAGGGGTTGACCCCACGAAGTCAGAGTGACGTGCAGCGAGACGTCTCAAGGGAACCTTTCTGGCGTTGTGCGCTTGTTGAGCATGCGTTTCACAACCCCGTGAACGACAACAAAAAAACGCTGGAACCAAAAGGAAATCCCCATGGCGAAAGAAAAGACATTGGACGATCTCTTCCACGATACGCTCAAAGATATCTATTACGCGGAAAAGAAGATCCTGAAGGCGCTTCCCAAGATGGCGCGGGCCGCCTTATCGGCCGATCTGAAGGCAGCCTTCGAGAAGCACAAGGACGAAACCGACAGTCATGTTGAGCGCCTGCAGCAGGTTTTCGAGCTCCTTGGCAAGCGAGCACAGGGCAAGACGTGTCCCGCGATCGACGGCATCATCGAGGAGGGCGAGGAGATTATGGAGGAGTTCAAGGGAACTCCCGCACTGGACGCCGGTCTGATCTCCGCTGCCCAGGCTGTCGAGCACTACGAGATCACCCGCTATGGCACGCTGAAGCGCTGGGCCGAGGTCTTGGGCATGAGCGACGCCGCCAAGCTGCTCGAACAGACGCTCGGCGAAGAGTCTATGACAGACGAGGCGCTAACCGGCTTGGCGGACGCCTCGGCCAACGAAATGGCCAAGGCCGCCTGATCACACACCAGCCACCCCAACTGTGTTGGGGTGGCTGTTTTACTTCCAACATCCGTCTTTCGATAGGAGACAATCATGGGTCGTGGGATTCTACTCTGGCTTCTCGGAGTTCCTATTCCGATCATCATCCTTCTCGCGCTGTTCATGCGGTAGGAATTATCCATGGCATCAACCATCCTGGCGACCGGCGTCGCCGCGCCGGTCGAGTCCTCGTCATCGGCAGTCAACTGGGACCGATCATCGCCGGCGCCTTCGCTGCCTCGACCCTGACGTTCATTCTGATGCTTCTCGGGTCCGGCCTCGGGCTCACGATGGTGTCTCCATGGTCCAACGAAAGCGCCAGCGTCACCACCTTCGCTGTGTCCACTGCAATCTGGCTGGTCATCGTGCAATGGTTATCATCCGGGCTCGGGGGTTACCTGACCGGGCGCCTTCGCACCAAATGGGTCGGCATTCATACGGACGAGACGTTCTTCCGGGATACCGCGCACGGATTCATGGCCTGGGCGCTGGCGACGCTTCTGGTCGTGTTCGTGCTCGGTTCGGCGCTGTCCGCGGCAGTCGGCACCGGCGTCAAGGCGACCTCGACAATGGCCTCGGGAGCAGCAATGGGTGCCTCGGCAGGGGCGACCGCAAACGCCGGGAACGACGGAGGCAGCGACGCAACTTCGTATTTCGTCGATGCGCTGTTCCTCCCGACCGATCCTTCCAGGCTGGCGGCGCCGGGCGCCGAGGGCGATGCGACAGCAGCCGCACAAGCCTCCCGCATCCTCATTACGAGTGCGGCGGCCGGCGAAGTCTCGGCCGGCGACAAGACTTATCTGGGCCAACTCGTGGCCGCTCGCACTGGCCTGTCGCAAGCGGATGCTACTGCCCGGGTTGACGCGGTGCTTGCTCAGGTCGAGGGCGGCCAAAGCCCAAGCACAGGAAGCAGCCGACACAGCTAAAAAAGCCGGCGCCATCTTCGCGCTGGTTGGCGCGCTTTCTCTCATCATCGGGGCGTTCATCGCCAGCGCAGCAGCAGCGTTAGGCGGCAAGCAGCGCGAAGACGAAGAAGACGCGCTCTATCTCACAGCCAGTCGAAGCTGAAGACGTCTACTCCCGGCCGACCGAGAGGGTCGGCCGGACTCCATCTCTCGCCGCGCTCCCTTGTTTTTGTGCAATGCAGCAACGATATTGCTGCAGGTGCGTTGCACAGATTGCCGTCCATTCCGGGCGTCACAACAGGGACGGCTCCATTGCGAAAAATCTCTGATACTATCGCCCGCCTAGCCGCGCTGCAGGCGCGACATGGCGCACATCCCGCCGACCTCGGTGCGTCAGACCATCTCCGGACGCTGGCCGACTTCGGTACCAATCCCGGCGGGTTGGGAGCGAAGTTCTACATTCCTAATGACCTATCCAAGGGCGCCGCAGTCGTCGTCGTGCTGCATGGCTGCACACAGAACGCGGCCGGCTATAACCATCATTCCGGCTGGTCCCAACTCGCGGACGAGGCTGGCTTCGCGCTGCTCTTTCCCGAACAGCAACGCGGCAACAATCCGAACCTCTGTTTCAACTGGTTCCAGCCTGGCGACACCAAGCGTGGTTCGGGCGAGGCGCTGTCGATTCGCCAAATGATCGAGACGATGGTCGTCACCCACGGTCTCGACCGAAGGCGAATCTTCATCACCGGCCTCTCGGCCGGAGGCGCAATGGCGGCGGCCATGCTGGCGACCTATCCGGAAGTGTTTGCCGGCGGTGCGTTGATTGCCGGTCTGCCCTACGGCAGCGCAACGACAATCCCGGAGGCCTTCGATCGCATGCGCGGCCACGGTGGTCCTTCCGAACAGGATTTGCAACGGGCCCTCCGCGGCGCATCGGATCATCAGGGACCGTGGCCGAGGATTTCGATTTGGCACGGTGCCGCTGACCACACGGTTTCGCCTTCCAACGCGGAAGCGATCGCCGGCCAGTGGCGGGGAGTCCACCGGCTTGAGAAAGAGCCGACGCGTCGGGAAGCTGCCGGGCCGCACGCAAAGCAGGTCTGGCGTAACGGCGCGGGAGATGCCTTGATCGAAATCAACCTGATCGCCGGGATGGGCCATGGCACGCCGCTCGGCAATGGCCTGGGCGCTCCGGGACCTTATATGCTTAATGTCGGCATCGCCTCCACACGCGAGATCGCGCAGTTTTGGGGGATCGCGGCAACCGAGGATAGCGCCTCCCGGAAATCGAGGCCGCAAGTGCCCGCCAGCCAACGGCAACTACCCAAGTCAACGGCGCCAGGGATACAAAATGCGAAGACGAAGCCCCCGCAGCCGACTGCCATCCATCAGTTCCCGCGTCATCCGGTATTGGGCGAGCCCGGCGTGAAGAAGATTATTGAGAATGCCCTGCGGGCAGCGGGCCTGATGCGCTAGGCGGACGGCGCAAATCGCTCGCCCACTGTACCGCCGGCCCGCGAAGGTCAAGCAGCTTCGACCAACGACAAGGAACGCGTTGGTCTTGCAATCGTTGACCGCTTTTCAGAGAGCGGTCCATGCACCTCGTCCAGATCCTGCTTCCCCGAGCGGACAACACCGGCCAGCCATTTGGCCGGGACGATTTCGACCGCGTGAAGGAAGACCTTGCCAGCCGTTTCGACGGCGTCACGGCCTACCTGCAGGCGCCCGCGGAAGGTCAGTCGCAGGATGGCGCGCGGTCCAGCAAAGATGACATCGTCATCATCGAAGTGATGGTGGAGGAGATCGACCTGCCGGACTGGCGCAAAAGGCGGGCGGAACTAGAACGGCGGTTCCGGCAGGACACGGTGATCATCCGCTACATGCCGATGGCGCTCGTATAGAGGCCGCTATCAACGTCAATCCGCACGACCGGGTACGATCCGGAGACAAGTTCTCTCGGCGTGGGTCGTCGCGAGCGGCAGGCGTTATGACTACGAGGCTGTGCCGCCGGAGACCTATGCCGCGTTCCGAAACGCCTTCGTAAAGGGCCGGTTCTTCAACGACCACTTTCGCGACCGTTTCCGGCACCGCCTGATTGCGGAAGCATAGCGATCGTTGCCTGCACGCGGAGAGTCATGCGCCGGTTTCGGAGTTTGACGCGCCGGCTGCTTTGACCTTGTGGCGTAGGAAGATCGACAGCAGGACCAGGACGGCCGTCGACATGAATTCCGACTGCCAGTTCTGAAAGGACTCGAACCATAGCTGGGCGTCGAGAAGATAGTCTCCCAGGGATTGAACCTCGCCGCCGTGCCCAAGCGCCTCCTCATTCGCGGCCGCCAAGCTCGCCCACCAATGCAAGGCAAATGAGATGATGAAGAGCAGGGCCAACGCCAAGCCTAGCGAGTATGAATAGAGCCACGACAGGATCAAGTTGCGCCTGCGGGTGGCGGTCGGAAGTTCGTCCTCGGGCCGGTTGGCATCATCGGGATCACGAGACTCGGCGGAACCGCGCTGGAACAGCATTGCATCAGCAGGACATAAGCCGACATCTGCAGGAATTCGCTTTTCCAGTTTTCGAAGAGCGCCGAGAGGAAGTCGCCGCTTTTCAAATAAGCCAACAGTCCGATCGCTGCCGAGCCATGCTCACGAAGTTCTTCATTATAGGCAGAATGCCCCGACCAGATCATGCCGAGCGCGCTGAACAGGAACATCGCCACGAGGGCGATCGTAAGCCCGTTGTCCCGAAATATGGTTCTCATGATCTTGTCTCCCACGGAGCCTCCGGCTAGCGCCAGTTCTCCAGAACCTCTTCAATCCTCACCGCCTCGACTTGCTCGCTGAAGCGAGAGCGGTAGAGCTCCATCAGTGCGTCATGCGTCTGGTCGACCGAACTGCAGATGGCATCGGTCGCAAGGACGACACGAAAACCACGGTCGACGGCGCCGAGAACCGTGGCAAGCACGCAGACATCGGTTTCGCCGCCGGTGATGACCAGCGTGTCGATCCCTGATCCATTGAGCATCGCGTCGAGCCGGCCTTCAGTCCACGGCGAATAGACATGCTTGTCGAGCGTTCTTGCCGGCGGCACGAACCGCGCCAGAAAAGGCATCAGATCGACGAGGCCGGCATCGATGTTGGCAAGGGTGACCTCGGCCCAACGCCGATAATACCGCGCCCACATGCCCGGTCCTTCGCCAGGCCGAGCGGCCGGAACAAAGCGGGTGAACAGCGTTTGCTGCGGATGTCTTGCGGTCAATTCCTCGATGACCGGCAGCACGTTTTGCGCCCACGGCACGGCCCAAGGCCCGCCCGGCGCGAACAGGCGCTGCATGTCAACGCAAAGATGTAGGGAATTCTCACTAAGCGGACCGTGTACCAGGCCTAGCGCGGCCATGATCAGCCGCGGCCGCGGTCGGGTGACGCATTGTCTCTATCTGAGCGCGGGCATAGCCCGGGAGGTCCCGCCTTAGCCTCGCATCTCTGCCAATCCGCCTTTAGCCGTTGCCGGTTCATGTTCTTGTCAGGCGGGCCGCTTCCGCTTCCTGCACGTCGATGGCGTACAGCAGTTCGCCGTTCTCGTCGCGCAGGCGCACGAGCCAACCTGAAAGATCGTCCGTGCCCGGCTGAAGGTCGACCAGAAGATCGATAGCGCATCGAACCGCTTCCTCCCGCGCAGCCTCTAAAGTTGGCATCCTGGACGGAGTAACCTGACGGCCGCGTCCACCGTCGCGATACTCGAAGATGTAGAGCCCGCCGTTTTCGTCATTCGCCGCTGTGACGGCGACTTCGTCAAAATTGCCGTTGCTTCGGGCATCATAGGCGTTCACCGCCAGATCGAAGGTCGCGGTCTGGACCAGGACCGCCTTCGCTCGATTGATAGCGGCCTCGTTGTTTCCGCCGTCAACGCGTGCCATGTCGACGGTAACGCAGTCACCGCCTTCGCCGCAGAAGATCACGCGCAGGATGGGCTGTCCTGTCGGGGCGGTTGCCTGGGTGACTTCGGTTCGAATGATCTGCATGAGAAACTCCGTCACCATCGCTACAATTTGACGGCCATTTCCCGGCTCCAGAGACGCAGCTTGCGGCAGCCCTTGATAAAACCGGTAATCGCCGTGGGATCATCGAGACCAATCATGCCTTCATCGGCTTCCGGATCGACGCCGGCCTTCTGCAGCAGCGGGACGGCGCCCGACGTGAAGCCGATGAATTTGCAATGAGCAAAAGCGTCGGCAACGAAATCGCGCGCCGCGGCCTCGCCCGTCAAGCGCTCCGCTCCTTCCTCGGAGAGGATCAGCGCTACTGCGTCGAACAGGACCGATGGCCCGCCGTCGATCATGTGCTTTGCAGCGATGAGACTTCCATCCGCCGCCTCGACGCCGCCCACCTTGGGCGCTATGACCTCCATCACCGCGCCTTCCTTCTCGATCGCTGCCTGGAGGTTCTTCAGCAGCGCCGCATCGGCGCCGGGACTGACAAGCACACCGACCTTGCGGCCAGCAAAACTGTCAGGCCCGTTCCGGATGATGCTGAGCGCCGGCGATGGTTCGAGATCGTCCCTCGGCGCGACGGCCGCATCCGCGGGCTTGGGCAATTGCTTCATGCCAAGCTTGTCAGCGACAGTTTCTGCCAAGCCTTCATCAATGTTGAGGAGATGCGACACCATGCGCTCGCGGATAACCGTTGTCTCGACCTTGGAGAGCTCGAAGGACAGCGCCATGGCGATATGCTTCTGCTCAGGCGCGGTCTGACTGTTGAAGAACTGTCGCGCCTGGCTGTAGTGGTCGGCGAAGCTCTCTGCGCGCAGACGGACTTTCTGGCCTTCCTCCGCCTCGGCGAACGACCGGAAACCGTGCTGCGGCGATTCCCGCGGGCCTTCGCCGAATGAATTCGGCTGGTAGTTCACGCGGCCGACCGGATTGCGCATCGCCATGTGGCCATCCTGCTGGAAGTGGTGGAACGGGCATTTGGGTGCGTTGATCGGGATATGGGTGAAGTTGGGGCTGCCGAGACGCTTCAGTTGCGTGTCCAGGTAGGAGAAGTTTCGACCCTGCAGCAGGGGATCGTTGGAAAAGTCGATGCCGGGCGGTACGTTCTGCGTCATGAACGCGACCTGCTCGGTCTCGGCGAAGAAATTGTCGGGCATACGATCGAGCACCAAGCGGCCGACCGGGACCGGCGCGAGGATTTCTTCCGGAATGATCTTGGTCGGATCCAGAACGTCGAAGTCAAAACTGTCCGCGAAGTCCTGATCGAAGAGCTGGAGGTTGAGCTCCCATTCCGGGAAATCACCAGACTGGATGGCATTCCAGAGGTCGCGTCGATGAAAATCGGGGTCAGCGCCGTTGATCTTGACCGCTTCGTTCCAAACGACCGACTGCATGCCGAGCTTCGGCTTCCAGATGAATTTGACAAAGGTGGATTCGTCGTTCGCATTGACCAGCCGGAACGTGTGAACGCCAAATCCCTGCATGAACCGGAAGGACCGAGGTATTGCCCGATCCGACATGACCCACATGACCATGTGCATCGATTCGGGCGTCAGGCTGATGAAGTCCCAGAAATTGTCGTGTGCCGATTGCGCCTGCGGGAAGGCACGATCAGGCTCAGGCTTCACTGAATGAATGACGTCGGGAAACTTGATCGCGTCCTGAATAAAGAAGACCGGGATGTTGTTGCCGACGAGATCCCAATTGCCTTCGTTGGTGTAGAATTTGACGGCAAACCCACGCACGTCCCGCGCTAGGTCGAACGAGCCTTTCGAACCGGCCACCGTGGAGAACCGCACGAAGGCCGGCGTCTTCTCGCCGGCACGCTGGAAGATATCCGCGCGGGTGTAAGCCGCTAGCGATTCATAGGTCTCGAAGAAGCCGTGCGCACCATAGCCGCGTGCATGCACGACGCGCTCGGGAATGCGCTCGTGATCGAAATGAAAAATCTTCTCACGGAAGTGGAAGTCTTCGATTAGTGACGGTCCGAGCTGGCCAATCTTTAAAGTATTCTGGTCATCGGCCACTGGGCCGCCTTGGGCGGTCGTCAGGATCTCGCTGTCGCCTTCGGCGATCTGGTGAAGCTCGCCTCCGCTCCCCCGCACTAGCTTTTGATCATGGATCGTCGCGGGCTTGCCCGACGACTGTCTGGTTGTCTTGGCCATGCTTGAATTCCTTGAAAGGAGGGGGCGGCTTCAGGTCTCCCTCAATGCTGGGACACCCACTTAAGTTCCTGGGTGGGTGTCACGTGGGTCGCATTTCGGAGAATAGCACTCGGCGCCGGCTGGAAACGTCACTTTATGGCCGCTCTCACCCGCAGACCGTCTCGCTGTTCGGACCTGAGCTTCGCTGGCGGCCCCACATGCCGCTGCCCGGGCCGATCTTCCGCCACCCAGACCTCGACTTCGCCTCCCTTCATCTCTACGAGGAGGGCACGATCGATGACCCCAGTGACACGGTGGCGCCGGCGCTCGGAATGGCGCGGATCGTCGGAGAGGCGCTCGGCGAAATCCATGACGGCCGCCCTTTTCTCGATTCCGAGCACGGCCCGATCCACTCGTTCAAGGACAAGAAGATCACGCTTCCGGAACCTTTCGATGATGAATATTTCCGCCATTTGCAATGGGCGCACCTGGCGGCGGGGGGCGCGGGTGGCGGCATGCGGTGGCCGAACCGCAGCCCGCACGTGCTCACCCCCGGCATGCGGCGGGCGCAGCGTTCGCTGGCCGATTTCCTCCCTTTGATCGACTGGGTTTCGTTCCGGCGTGCCCATCTCGGCAAGAAGATGCGGGTTTGCGGTCCCGGCGCCGCGGCTGTTGCCTGCGGTGACGATTCCCAGGCAGTGGTTTGGCTGGTTCGCCGCGACACGATCGGGCGGAACGGTATGCTTCGCGCCGGCGCTGCGCCGGTTCCGGCCGCCTTGGAGCTGCCCGGGTTGGCTCGCGGCACCTATCGCGTCGTCGCCTGGGATACCACTGCCGGCAGGCAAACGGCGGAATGGCAAGCGAATTCGGACGGCTGGCTGAAGCTTGATGTGCCGCCGTTCTCCGCCGATGTCGCCCTTGCCATCCGCCGGATCTAGGGGAGGCAACTTCGCGCCGAAGCCGATTTCAGTGACCTCCCGAGCTAAGGCCTGCCACCTCGGCACCGACCAAGAAGTAGCCCGCCGGCCGGCAACATCGAGCTGTTTCCTGCATCGGTTCTCGTCGCGTTTTTCTAGCGGCGGGTGGCCGCCTACGATCGCGCGCGCAGCTTCAGGCGGAGAGGCAGTGAGCGATGATTTTCGTTTGAGCGCGAGATAGCTGGGGCGTCGCTCAGGAACAATCGCGCCAAACTGCCGTTTGGCAATATCATCGCGGGAGAAGGTATTGCAGCGGATCGTATCAGGAGCTCTGGCGGGACTCGCGGCCACGCTGGCGATGACCATCGCCATGAGGCACCTTCACCCGTTGCTCGACAACCGGGACCGTTATCCTTTGCCACCGCGCGAAATCGTCGAACGCGTCGCAACCGCCGATGATGAGCAGGGCGCGCGAACCAGCACGCTGCTTGCCCATTTCGGCTTTGGAGCCCTGACCGGCTCGATCTTTGCGCTTCTGCCCATGCGCCGTGGCAACGGCATCCTTTATGGCCTAGGCGTGTGGGCGCTCAGCTATCTCGGATGGATCCCCGCCGCCCATATCCTCGCGCCAGCCTGGAGGCACCCCTTCTACCGAAATCTTCTGATGCTGGCTGTCCATGTCGTCTGGGGCGCGACCCTCTCCAGATCTCTGAGCGAGCTCGAAGCCGCAAGCACCGAAGTGTTTGGTCGGCCCGCCGGCCCAAGGGCGGCGATATCGGAAATTCGTGAGAAGTCAGGCTGATCGCTCACAGGGTCGATCCCGGGCATCATTCCACCGCCCCCCCGCGGGCCTACGCATAGCGGTCGTGGCGGCGCACCCAGTCCATTCCCTCAGCGTCGTTGCGCCCCTTTGGCATCAGGTCGAGCATGGCGTAGGTGCCCATCATCACCTCTACACCGCGGCCGAAGGTGGAGTAGGTGTGAAAGACGTCACCAGCCTCGTCCTTGTAGAATCTAAACTGAACAGACACGAACGGCTGGTGCTCCGGCTCCGCATGGTAAAAGCACCTGGCCGAGTTGTCGATTAACGAAACTCGTTCAAGGAGAGCCCATCAGCGCTGCGCAAGCTGGCCGCTAGAATCCGAGAGCTTCGTTCCGACGAAAGGAACATATGCGCCGCCGTCCGCGACTGCTTCAAAGAGGCTTCGTGTGACTACGACAACCAGTCTTCTGCCTGTCGCTCGTTTTTCGGGTTGATGCAGGACAAGTTCTTATACGCGATCACACAGAGCACCGCGTCTCAGCTAATTTTGGGCCGCGTCGCCGGAAGACTGCCAACATGGGCGTGGTACATTTCGCAGGAAACATGCCATCAATCACCGAAGCGCAGATCGGCAAAAACTACCTCCACAGCACGAGCTCTATATCGTACACATCCTGTGTGAGCAGTTTTTGCTCTATGCTGAATCCAGCGCTATCCGCGGCAAAACGCTCAAGATGGCGAACCTGACAGCCAAGCTGGACAGCCTTGTTGAGCTTTCAGGACGCTGTCCATTCGGTCCCTGCTGGGAAGACTGAGGCTAAGAGGCGGTGTGCCTGTGATAACGGATTCATCCTTGATCAGCCCAGTCCGCTTGAGTCTGCTTGCGAGAATTGTTCCGGTCCACGGCCTCACTCATCGACCCCCCAATCCCGGACCGCAGCGGGTCAATGAAGGCGGCCAAGCTATTGTCGGCAACGTCTCGCATGGGGGGCAGGGTGATGGAAAAAAATAACGTCAACCTCATGAACCTTGCGCCTCGGTGCCACGCTCAATCAAAGCGCACAGGTTGCCGGTGTCGATCGCCAGCAGTGAAGGGCTACGCAGTCTGTCGCATGCACGGGGCGGGCGGTGGTGCACCTGAAGGCAAGCGGAACGGCAACTATCGCAGCGGATGCAGGACGAAACGCACAATGGCAGCCTTGGCGGTTGTCCAGGCAATGGCACGGATATGTCGGCAGACGATCGATGATCTACCGGATTAAATGGGAACTAGTCGCCATGCTGCTCGCCGCCGCTTTCATTCTGGCGTTGTGCTTTCTTAGGAAGGTGAAAATCGTTGTCAACGTCTACGCGAAAGATCCAACCCAGCGCGGGCTTTGCATTGTCAATCCGATACTCCGGAATCGCCGCGAATCTCTCGCCTGTAGCCACAATGCTACCGCAGCAGATCGGCGACTATCCCCAGATCGAGGGCCCCTTCAGCGTGGATGTAGCAATTGGTTGTCGCACGGTGGTAGAGTTCGTCAACGCTAAGCGAACTGCCATCAACGAGTTCCTTAAAGCCCTCCGTTTTCCAGTCGCTCCGCTGTCTCAAGTAGCGCAAGCTGCTCGCCCACAATCTCGATGGAAGATTTCATCGGGCCATTCAGTTCGACACTCGTCTGCATACGGCGCTCATGCACCAGGAGAACCGCGTCCGT
>NZ_JBVVQU010000097.1:0-12684 GCF_055811555.1 Mesorhizobium sp. WSM4813 | reverse complement strand
GTGCTGCGTGCAGCCTCTTCGCCCTCGCCTCCCGCACTCCGGCCGTCGTTGTCTCGAAGAGCTTGGCGATTTGCTGCTGGCGGGCCTTCGCCGCCTGCCAGAGGTCGTCATCGGCGATCCGCAGATGCGGCACCTCGGTCCTGATCCATTCGCTCTCCGGGTTCGGGCGCGACACGCGCTTGCCGGTGGATGGGTCTTTGACGAAGCGCTGCCGGTTCCAAACCAGAACGCCGGTATAGAGCTCGTTGTTGAGGACGCCGGTGCCCCGACAGGCATGGCCGCGGATGCTGGTGTCGCCCCAGGTCCGGCCAAGCGGGCCGGGGATGCCGTCCTTGTTCAGATCGACGGCGATGGCCTTCGGGCTCTTGCCGGAAGCAAACTCGCGGAAGATGCGCCGGATGACTTCCGCTTCCGCCGGCACGATCTCGCGGTCTCCGCGGATCGGCTCGCCGCCACAATCCGTCGTCTTCACGACGCGATAGCCGTAGCAGAGCCCGCCACCCGCCTTGCCCTTCTCCACCCGGCCCCGCAGGCCGCGATGGGTCTTCATGGCAAGGTCCTTCAGGAATAGCGCATTCATCGTGCCCTTCAGACCGACATGAAGCTCGGAAATCTCGCCTTCCGCCAGGGTGACGATCCTCACCCCCGCAAAGCGCAGGTGTTTGAAGAGGCTGGCGACATCGGCCTGGTCGCGGGAAATCCGGTCGAGCGCTTCGGCCAGCACCACCTCGAAGAGGCCGCGCTGGGCGTCGCGGACGAGTTGCTGGATGCCGGTCCGCAGGATTGTGCTCGCTCCGGAAATCGCCGCATCATGATAGGTGCCGGCCACCTCCCATCGCTCGCGCATCGCCTGCAGCCGGCAAAGACGGAACTGGTCGTCAATCGAGCTTTCGCTCTGACTGTCGGAAGAATAGCGCGCATAGAGTGCGACACGGGCCATCGACTGATCTCCTTTTCACGTCCCCTACCCTGCTTCGTCCTCTGCAGGGCTCCCGCCCTCCTCGCCCGGCGCTTCTGCTCGGCTGGGGGACACCCGGTTGTCGTTGGCCGCCTGCTGCGCCTCGAAATGCTCCCGCGCGATCTGGCGGCCGATGAGGCGGGCGATCGACAGCACAACCTTGTCTAACTTGTCCCGTGCCGCGACGTCGCCAATACCAGCATCCTGGTTGTCATTGGCCGGTTTGGTCTCATCCGCCATGGCGCTGCCTGCTCTTCTGTCGAGATCAAACGGGCATTGAGCCGCGAAACTGCCAGGACAACAGGGCGGAATTCGCTTGGTCGTACGGTGGCGTGCAAATACTTGCGCGGTTCGCACTGCGGCCTCTGCTTTCGCTTCTCGGGCCGGCAAAGGGGAAGGCGCCGATCAAGGGCGCCCGACTGCCGGAGTAGTTCACCCTGACGGTTGAGCGGCATCGCTCGACCTAGGCACTGCCTGCGTCCGAAGCCTCCGCCGGGCCGAAAACTGCTGGTCAAGGCTGGGGCGGCACGCACCACCGCGAAGCGGCTGTGGCCTTGACGGGCTGGCTTCGGTCCGGCTTCGTCTCGACAACCGGCAGTTTCCTCGCCGGACATAGTATCCCCTATCGGGAAGAGCCTGGGCGAGTCGTCCCGGACGCTGCTTCCGCTTCGGAATCGAGCGAACCCGCTCGAAGATCGGTGAATACCCGAAACCAGAATTGGAACTCCTGTGTCCGCCCGTCGCAATGCGCCGAGAAGGCGCACCAGGCGATTGCGGTCGCGGCTGTCCTTCCCCACAGAGCTTTTGCCGTCTCTGCAGCTTCAGGCACGGTCCACTTCTCCAAGGCGGCATCGCGGTTGAAGGCGTCCAGCAGATCGGGATCGCTCGCAACCGGGTGGTGAGATGTCACAAGAGCGTCCGGTGCCGCCAACTCCCTGGCGGTTGAAGGTTGACGGGAGGCAGACGCTTCGCTGCAAGTTGAGGGGTTCTCGGATGAAACCGGACGTTGAGTTGGAGAGGTCTTCATAGCTTGCCTCCTTCTTCGTCTTTCAGGCGCGGAAACAGCAGCCGGCCCGCCGCGGGCGGAGCTTGGGACGCGGTTCGTCGTGAAAGAGCTGTTCCGGCATCGTCTGCTGGGCGATGCGCACCAGATCGCTGAGCGCCGAGCGGATTTGTGGCCAGGGGAAATCGGAGCATTCCTCCCACGCCTCCCCCTCGCGCAACACGGCATCGAGCTTGCCCGCCACACCGGCGAGAGTCGTGGCGGGGGTCGTTGAGAACGCTTCCAGCAGATCCTCCGCCCGGTCGCCAGCCTCGCGTTCGTCCCTGAGCGCGGCGGAATAACCAGTCTCCTCGGCAGCCGCATCCAAGCGTGCCTGATGCGCCGCGAATTCGGCTTCGGCCTTCTCGCGGCGAGCCGCCATATCCGGCCCTTTGCCGAACACTTCATTGAGCGCCTCGATCGAGTGGACCGTCACATCCTCACCCTCGGGCAGGTGGATGGTCACACAGGAAAAGCCAACGCTCTCGACAAGCTTCGTCTCCAGGCGCTGCTGCCTGAGGCAAAGCCGCTCGGTCAGCTTGTGAGCATTCTGCCATTCCCGCCAAAGCACCAGCGCGGGATCGGGGGTGCTCGTTGCAACCGGATTGCCGGCAACCGCACTTTTCTCAAGTACCAAAGTTGTGGATGTTATCATCCCTCCTGCAAGCACTTGCCTGCGGGTGACGAAAGGCAGAGTCATGCTATTGTCGGAATCAGCCATGATCCGAGCTCCAGACAGCTTCGACGTGGTCAGGCTGCTGGAGGTGGATGCAACACCTTCTGCAGCCGATTCCTAAAAAAAGCATATCTGCACTTTTTGTGCAATAGGGCACGCAAGAATGAGAATAACTCCGGCCCAGATTCGCGCGGCTCGTGGGCTGTTGGACATCTCTCAGCAGGAACTGGCGGATTTATCCAAAGTTAGTTTGCGAACGATCGTCCAGGTTGAACGTGGTTCGAAACCTGCATCTGAATCAATTGCCCAAGTGCTTAAGCTGTCACTCGAAGTGGCCGGCATCGAGTTCATTCCAGAAAACGGTGGCGGTGCCGGTGTTCGCTTGACACAGCGTTCCGCTGGCGCATGACCATGGGGCCTTTTTTGAGCCGCCGCACATGTGCAGCTAGCGGCCCAAATGGGCGAGATTGAACGCCTCATTTGGGGCCGTCGATCGGGATAGGGGGACGCCTCGCGGCGCCACCCCTCCCACACCACCGGGCATACGGATCACGTACCACGGCGGTTCGACCGGATTACGCTTAGATAGAGACATAGAGACGGGGGAGACCGAGCGACTCGAAGTGATGGTTGCGCAGGGCCTGTTGGACCGCCGGGTGTCCTGACATGCGCCAGAATCCCGTCGGTGAACCGGCAGCAACCGCGGCCCGGAGCTTTGGCACGCCACGACGGCGCAGCTCCTTGTAGCGGTTGTGCCCGTTCCCCCATTGCCGCCAAAGATACATGCGTAGTCTTCGGCGGGTCCACGCTTCCAAGTTCGTAAGCACCCGCGGGGTCTGGCAGAAGCCGAAGTAGCCGCGCCATCCGATGAGGTATGGCTTCAGCTCCTTGACCAGCTGCGGCAGACTTATGCCCCGGGTCCGGCGTGTCATGTCCCGGATCAGCGTCTTGAATTTGTCGAGGGCCTTCGGCGCGATGCGTCGCTCGCTCCCGTCATTCGAGATGCTGAACCCGAGGAACTTCCGCACCTCCGGTCGCGCCACCGCGCTCTTCGCCTCGTTGACCTTCAGCCGCAGCTTCTTGGTCAGGAACCGGCTTACGGAAGCCATGACCCGTTCGCCGGCGCGGCGGCTGCGAACATAGATGTTGCAGTCGTCGGCGTAGCGGCAGAAGCGGAGACCACGTCGGGCCAGTTCCCTGTCGAGGTCGTCGAGCAGGAGTTACTCAGGAGGGGCGAGAGCGGACCGCCTTGCGGGGTCCCCTCGTCCACCGGACGGACCAAGCCGTCCTCCATCACCCCGGCATTGAGGAATGCCCGAATGAGTTTGAGCACACGCTTGTCCGCCACCCTCGCGGCGACGCGCGCCATCAGACTGTCGTGATTGACTCGATCGAAAAATCTTTCGAGATCAAGATCGACCACGTAGCTGTAGCCCTCGGCAATGTAGCATTGCGCTTGGGCTACCGCCTGATGAGCGGAGCGTCCCGGACGGAAGCCGTAGCTGTGCTCGGAGAATGTCGGGTCCCACTGCTCCTGGAGAACCTGCAGCAGGGCTTGCTGGATCAGCCTGTCGACGACGCAAGGCACGCCGAGCTTTCTGACCCCGCCCTCCGGCTTGGGGATTTCGACCCGCTTGACCGGCTGCGGCTGGTAGGTTCCCTTGAGCAATCGATCCCGAATGCTTGGCCAGTGCTCACGCAGGTAGCCCTTGGCGTCGTCGATGGTCATCCCATCCACGCCTGGATCGCCCTTGTTGCTTCGAACGCGTTTCCACGCTGTTTCCAGATTCTCTCGGCTACATACCGTCTCCATTAGCTGTTCTGTCCAAGCCGGGCTTTCGGGTGCGGACTTCGCCACGAGTGGTTCGGCCCCTTGGTAGCCGCTGACAGGGGCTTCACCCCGGTCCCTCGGTTCCAGGGCCAGTGAATACTGAGTCTTCTGCCGCTTTCCACTCATGAGTTGCCAGTCCTACTTGCCACTTCCAATCGTTCGGGCCTTCGGTCATCGTTTCCGGCTCGGCCTATCCGTTTGCTCCGCCTTTCGGCCTTGGAGTGCCTCACTAGCCTTGCCGACAGCATCACATACTACGCCCTCTGCTGACTCCTGCATCACGGTCAGGTCACCTTACGGTTCCCTCAGTTCCAATTTCGGAACATGACGCAGGCCTCCCCAGGTAAGTTCAATCGCCTTCCCCGCGCACCTGCCGGATCTACAGCCCTGCCCCTTGATGGATATGGACTTCGCGGCTCGTTGCCCGCTCGTCCGACCAGGGATGCCTCATATCCGGTTTCTGTTCGTCAGATCGCGGTTTTGCTCCACGCTTCCTTCAGACATCACCTCGCGATAATGCCCTTGCGCTTCACTAAGCCTTCACCTCCATCAGGTTGGCTAGGGGACTTTAACCCCCAGGCGGTTGAACATGCTGGGCACACAACGAACCCGCTGCGCGGGAAGGCGCCTGCGGTTGAGGTAGAGATCAAAAACCGGTCGTCGCGCCTGCATTGAGCGTTGTTCGGCGGCGGCAGAGCATGACGGGCTTCTTCAACAAGGAGCCTGACCATGACCCATCCTGTTCTCGAAGCTCCGATCAGCCCGCTGCGCCAGCGGCTGATCGACGATATGACCCTGCGCCGGTTCGGCAAGGAGACGCAGCGCAACTATCTCCGCGATGTCGGAAGGTTCGCCAGCTTCCTCGGCCGATCTCCGGATAATGCAGCTCTGTTCTGTACTGGGCTGTTTATAGGCGCGCTGCTCCTACTCTTGGCGGCCCCGCCTAGCTGACATTGCGGCCAATTGAGCGAGGCATGATGATGGCAGTCGAAAGAACCGCTGCGTGTGATCCAGGCCGATCAGAGCCGGAGCTGACGAACAGCGTCGCGCACAGGTTGAACGCCATAGCGATCAACGAGCGCCCTCATGACCGCCTCCATAACTTCCTTATCCGGGTTTCGATAGCCTCCTCAAGTTCCGCTAGGCGATGTACGGCGAGGCGGCGCAAATCTTCGACCACGATCTGATGCATTTCGGCGGCGTCACGTTCTTGCTGCGTAACCCTGCCGGGCATCTCACGCCATGTCTTGAGCGTCGTCTTACCATCCAAAAGTTCACCATCCGGCCGCGAAAGGGCGATGAAAATCGGCAATGAAAGCTTCCCCCCCGTTCTTGCCATCTAGAATGTTCTAGCCGGCGGGCCGCTGTGCTGACATTGTGGGTAATCAAACGACGCATCATGATCGCGGCCTAAAGAATTCCCTCCAGAGAGGATATCGCAGCGCTTGAGCAGTCACTCAGCGACGATACGCAGCGCGTTCAACGTCTCAGGCGTGATTGTCCCAGTGACCTTGAGGTTGTAGTCCGATTGCAATTTCATAAGGCCCGCTCTCATCTCCGGGCCCATCGTGCCATCCAGCTCCCCTGTGTAGTAGCCGTAAGCCAGCATAGCAAATTGGACCTGTAGGACGATTTCCTTGAACCTGTTCGCATTCCCAGGAAGCGTCTTTAGCGACGTTGAAGCCCGTGGTGTAGATGCGGGTGGTTGATATGCAGGTGCAGGCGGTCGGTAGGTCGGTGCCGAATACACAGGTGGCCTTGGGAGATAATATGTGCCTCCTGCCGAGGACCGGTGACTGCTGTGGGAACGATGGCTGCGGTGGCTGCTATGCGATCTGTGACCGGCCAGTGTGAATTTATGATCCAGTTTGAAAATATCGAATAGCGACTTCGACTTACCCTCTTCACTGGGAGGTACGAGCGGCATGGCCACGCTTTCGACAGGCATGAACCCGGCAGCAATTAAGGATGGAATCATGAAAATCCGTTTTTTCATGTGACACCAAACTTTCCATACCCGTGCGCTTTTGGATGCCATTCGAAGAAGCCGCCACACTCGTTTCGAAGATCGCAGTCGGCGCAATCTTCGACGTAGGCTCGTTTCCAATCTGAGATTGTCGACGGCGCGAATGCTCGATAATCCACCGGAACAGTGCACAGCGGAAAATTGTAGAGCTTAGTGATGATGCCGCGGCTGATCGAGAAGTCCAGTGCCTTGCTCACCAACTGGAAGCCCACGGAACTGTCGAAAAACAGCGAATCCCAATTCTGTCGGCCATACCCGATATTTTCGAGCTGCATGATTGCCCACGTGTTGATGAATGGTAGGGCGACGGCTACGAACTTTGCCAAGTCCAGCAGCCCGGGTGCGTTGGGCTTCATGAGCACCGTTCGCAACTCGATTTTTGCTCCGGCCTCGCAAAGAACAGAAAGGTTCTTCCTGACCTGATCGAAGGCTCCTGACTTCCCCACAATAAGATCGTGGATGGCGCTATCGCTTGAGTAAACGGGAACCCCCCAAAGGATCCGGCTCAAATCCAAATCGCGCAACCTCGCGAGATCGGTGCGATCAAAATTCTGGGCGTTTGTCAGGATGTGAAAATCAACGTTGTCCCTTCGCGCCATTGTCTCCCGAAGAAAGTCAAAGAGCTCCGACTTGAACAGCGTTGGTTCACCGCCTGAAAGGCCTATCGTTGAGTTCTCTGGTGCCAGGAGAGCAGCCGTTTTGAAAAAGGGAAACATATCGACGTGCTGCTTTTTCGGCGGCTGCGAGCACATCACGCACAGTTGGTCGCAGCGTTCGGTGATCAAAAGCGTGTTGTGTCGAGAATTCGCGCGAATTAGCCGATGTGCGGTTTTTCGCGATGGCACGACAAACACGACATCGCCATCCATCTCGGATGGATCGACTCCAAACACGCGGAGATTGCCCGACGCTCCAGTAAAGAGCGCTTTTTCTCCGTCTGCGGTTTCCAACGCAGCGTCGAGAGACCCGAAATTGTGTGGTTCAGGCATTCCTTCGAACGACCGCAGCCGAACCACGTATGGATCAACAGCATCAGTATCGACTTTGAGTCGAAGCGGGATCATGCGTGCACTGGGATCATGTAATCCCCCCATGAGGGTGCGCGAGCCCATTTAGCTACCGACTTTAGCGCCGGTTCGTCGTGTCGACGGATAACTTCAACGATTTTGTCGAAGACGGACATATGTCGCTTGCAAAACCAGGTATCGGTGCGAGCTAGGTCAATTCGCCCGTTCCTGGATAAGTCATCCACAATGTCTGTCCCGCAGAAGGGCTGATAGACACAGTGGATGCAGTCTGGGTCGAAGTTGTTGAACGAGGCACGGTTGAGCAACTGGACTTTCGCCTGGTCGATGCCCGCCGCGACGGTGCCAATCGACAGATCGACACGGCCTATGCGCGAGAGCATCCGGGCTTCGTCCGTCGGGTAAAGCTGCCCGTCATGATCAATGACGATGTAGTCCGAAGCGAAGAAGTTGGGGTTGCGCAGGTCGACATGATCGTCGGCTCCCGATCTGAGAAACCTTCGTAAGCACTGGCTAAAATAAAATTCCTCGACATATCGACCGGTGCGGTGGTTTCGCTCAATGAGGTGGTCAATGAAGCCGGAATGAAGCGCATTCCATCTGGAAATCGAATTTGGATCGCCGGTGCGGCGACGAGCAAACCCTTGGTGGTTTATCGGCCGTAGATAGATTGATTGCATCCCGAAGCGTTCGAAATTGCTGATCAGTTCCTCGAAGTCGGGCGGCCGATTAACGTCGATCGTCGGAAGTGCCGACACTTTACCCGGTCCAAGGCGCTGTACAGCCTCGCCAAGGTTTTTGAAGAACCAATCGGTTGCCAGATCATCATTGGTGCGCTGGCGCTGATGAGTGTCTCGATCTCCGTCTAACGAAGTGCTGACAAAGGTATCCTCTTGGTCAAGGAAAGCCCATTCTCGATCGCCCAAGCGTTGCAGATTTGTACAGACGACAAATTGGCTGCCCGGAAACAGTGTACGCGTGAACGAGCGAACTTGCTCAAGAAGATCAATTCGCAGCAAAGGCTCGCCGCCCTGAAACTCGACTTTGATCTGCGGACCCTTCATTGATCCGATGAAGCCGAGCGTCGCGTTAAGTATTTCTTCGCTCCAGTCGAAACCTTGTGCTGTTTCCGGCGCCCGTGAAACCTGGCAATAGCCGCAGGTCAAATTGCAGCGCAAGGTCGGCACAAGGATGACGTAGGAAAGCTCCTGTTGCCTTGCCTGCCGCTGTGTCCATCGATAGGCAAACGCCGTCCAGTCGGGATCGCCTTCCTGTTCGAACGCGTGACCGCTTTCGCGAAGAAATTTCTGATCGACTGGCGACAATTCGCCAGCGGCATACCGTTCGAGAAACGGTTGTCCGCTGAGGAAGAAGCCGCCGGCATCATCGGTGAGCAGAAATTCTCCGTCGCCACAATCGCGAAACTTAAGTGGCCAGACCGTCATTTGGCAGTCACCGCATCGATCAGGGCTTGCCGAAGCGGGAGTGTTTCGACGTAGATCTTCTCTCGATAGACCGCATGGAGTACGCTCTTCCGCAAGCCATCCAAATCGCTTGCGGGAACCGACGCAACCTCGATGCCAATGGCGGTGACACTGAAGCGAAACGCTGGGTACTGAGTTTGAACGCGAAGCAATGCGCCTTCCACAAAACTTCGAAAGCTCTGTGGAATGTCGATTGTTGCCTGGTCTAAAACGCGGTCGGCCACCCTTGGAACCCCTGCCACCCCGACTGCCAGTATACTGGAAATTTTCGCCTTGAACATCGAACTGTGTTTCGCTGTTCGCAATATAGAGGGAAGGAAGGTGGGCTAGTGCGGGCCCTCCTCTGCGACTGGCGGCTAACGATAACGAATGCCCGCCCCTGTGGTGCTAACCATTCTAGTCCTTCACCATAAACTGCACACGCGCCTTGCATCTGCACACCAACAGTGTTTGTTGGCATGGGCATTATTTGGGAGGGCGATATGAGAACAGCGATTTTGGCCGCACTGACGTCTTTGGCTATGTTTCTTTCGATCAATGCATATGCGCACAGCGGCGGCACCGACGCCAAGGGATGCCATACGAACCACAAGACCGGCGAGTACCATTGCCACTAGGCAAAGAGATGCCGTGGCGTGGCGTGCCCGAGACCGGACACCATTTCGATCATCACAACAAGACAGCTACCTCGCAGGGGGCTTGATTGACAATCCGAGCGATGGCTCATTTGGGCGGCCGTCACGGTTACGACGGCGCTCGCCTCTCCGTGTTTTGCGCAGCAGACCTTTGGGGGAAATGACTGCACGGAGGATTGTTCTGGCCATAAGGCCGGCTACGATTGGGCCGAGCAAAACCAGATTACCGACGAGAGCGATTGCAGCTCAAAAGCCAATCGTTCGACGATGGCTGCCAGACGTTCGTCGAAGATCCGTCTCGTGGTTCGGACGAGGATGATCAGGGCGAAGACATTGACGACTGAGTTGTCGCAGCCGGAAGCCGGCATTCAGGCTCGGCGCGTGACATGCCCGACTTTACTGCATCAAGGGTCAGGAGAGCGCCAAGCAAGCGCTGGATGCAGCGGCCGCCGGCCGGCACAACCCTGCTAACATTGTGTGATATTAATCCATGCATTATGGCGGCGGGTTCGACCAACCATTGACGGCGAGCTTCTGGCCGGAACGACAACTCTCGACCCTAAGCGGAAGCTCGTTCCCCCCCGCCTGAATTCACGCCCATGACCCACTCCGGACCTTCGTTTCATGAAGTCTTGCGACGGACCCTGACTCAATTCAGCCTTTCGATTTGCATATCGTTGGCCTGGAAGGTCATTCATCGAACCAGTATGGGCGGGAACAGCCGAATTGGCGCGACCCAACGATCTGGCGTTTGGCCCCATGTATCATTCGTTGGACAGGCGAGTCATTCGCGATAATGTCGGGCACGACAGTGTAACCCTGATCGATAAGCTGCAATTTCAGCTCCTCGAAGTGCCGCTTGAAGCCATTCTTGATTTGGGGGCGAGGATACCGCCATCCGTTCCTGCATGCGCGGCTCAGGATATCGGAGTACAACCTAGCGCTGGCAGTTCTCACGGCATTTTCGGAAATCACCTTGCCGTCACTTTGCGTGGCTTCGGACAAGCATGGTCCGGCCGACAAAGCCAATACCAGCGCGCCCACGATAGATGACTTCGTCATGACTGCCTCCTGCTCCTCTGATTGGACCAGGGAGCCAACCGAAGAGAGGCCCCCGATCGACGGAGGCTAGGATCGCTGGCCGCTAAACGGAATCATGCAAATGCAGTGTTTTCGGCCTCGCATCTGTTGTATTTTAAGCCTGCCGCGAGAGAGATCCTGGGGTTCTCGGCGACAGCTCGCAGCGGATCGGAGATTTGAGGAGATGCTTCGCGTCGTAGGCAATCCCCTGACCGGCCTGTCGGATCGGGAGCGGATGGTCGCGGCAAAGTTCGCTGAGGGGATGACCTATCGTGAAATCGGCGAGACACTTTTCATAGCGCCTGCCACCGTTCGGACCCATCTGTCGGCGATCTATCGGAAACTCGACGTTCGCAGCAAGGTGGCGCTTGCAACGTTGCTTGCGGATCACCGCCAGCAGGACCTCGGCCAGGCACGACCTGACGGCCTTTCGCTGGACGAGTCGGGGCCGCCAGTCGTCGCGGTTCTCCCCTTCGACAATCTGAGCGAAGAAGAACGCTGGACTCGTATCGCCGATGGTTTGTCGGCGGACATCATGGTTGATCTCGCCCGTTTCCACGACCTTGCCGTGATCGCCCGCCAGACAATGCTTACCTACAAGGGACGGCACGATGACGTGCGATCCATCGGACGAGAGTTGAATGCTGACTATGTGATAGAGGGAACCTTGCAAGTGGAGGGGCAGCGGGTGCGCATCTGCGTGCAACTCGTCGACGCCCACACGGGGGTTGATCTCTGGGCGGAACGTTACGATCGGTCCGCGGAGAATCTGTTTGCGATGCTGGACAGCGTGACCGAAAACGTCATCAATGTCCTGGCAACTTGCCACGGCAAGCTCGCCAACCTGCGACGCGATGCAGCGCGTCGGAAGCCTCCAGCAAGTTTGCAGGCTTATGATTGCTACCTGCTTGGCCTTGAGCAGAAGCACCTTTTCACCCGCGCGTCGAACAAGGAGGCTATACGGCTACTGGCGCGTGCGGTCCAACTCGATCCGGGTCTTGCAAGAGCCTGGACCGCACTGGGGCTTGCGCATGCTGTGGATGCTTGTAACGGCTTTACCAATGACGTTTCCGCCTCGATGGAGAACTGGAGCTCCTGTGTCAAGCAAGCGCTGGCGCTCGATCCGGCCGACATTCCTGCACGCATATGCCTAGCGGATCTTCGGGCAATGCAGGGCGATATCGACGCTGCTGTCGAAGAGCATAACCGAGTCTTGGCGGCGGCTCCAAACGACGCTGACTCACTTGCCTTACTCGCGGGAAGTCTAGCTCTTGTTGCTGGCAACCCGAAGCAGGGCTACGAATTGGCCAAGCGAGCGATCCGGCTAAATCCCCATACTCCGTGGTACTTTGGAATGTTGGGACGTTGCAGCTTCGTCCTTGGCCTCCACCGGGAGTCGCTGGTCGCGCTGCGTCAATCTGCGCCCGACTCCCCCGCCACGCTTCTGTTCGTTGCGATGGCTCATGCTATGCTTGATGAAACGCCTCAGGTCGCCAAGATCACTGCGCGACTGGCGGACGAGTTTCCGGACTTCACCCCCGAAGTGTTCATCAGCACCTATCCGGTCACCAATCCTGTCGCCATTACTGCGATCAGAGAAGGCGCCCGTTGTGCGGGTTTGTCGTAGGTTCATTCCGGATCGACTCTGAAGCGGTTCCTGAGAGCTCGCTCGGGGGCCAGATCCCTATTCGTTGGCACAAGCGGCGAATGTCCGCTCATGGCGCCACTTGCTCGTTCCCTATCGGCGAGACGAATGGCAACTTTCCACCCATGTCGGGCGGGCCGTACTCGCTAACATTGTGGCTAATTAAACGGGGCGTAATGATCGCCGCGCAGAATGTCAGCTAAGCGCCAGGACCGGCACCGTCGTGTCGTCGCCGTGCAGACGTGAAGCGGCCAGCACATGGGCTTCGAGCCGCTTGAACAG
>NZ_JBVVQU010000096.1:0-14093 GCF_055811555.1 Mesorhizobium sp. WSM4813 | reverse complement strand
GCCCGCAATTACCGCGCCGTTGTCACTCTCGCGGCTATTGTCCTATGGTTGCGGTAACTGTCCACACGGCCTAGAGCAGGACTATGTCCGGCGAGGTGAACAGTTCTCACTTAGATTCAATCCTGAAGCGCATTCGAAGGCGCTGCAAGTATGGCACGAAGGGCTCGCACGGTTCCCCAACTCCGTGCGCCTCAAACTCAGTCTCGCCTTCATCTACAGGTATGCGGCCGAAGCCGGGAATGGGGATCGAGTTCGAAACTTGGAAACCGCTTGCACACTCGGCCGGGAGGTCGAAACGGCTCCGCGGAAGTCGCGCTACGAGGAATGGTTAAGTCACTGGCTGTCGGCCAAACTTGCGCAATGGTGTGAGGATGACTTTCCGCGCTCCATCAATGAAATCGAAGTGGCGATCCATATGGCACCGTACGACGCCTCCGCGCGTGCCGACCTCGCTGAATTACTTGCAAATGCTGGGAAAATCGAAACAGCGATCGAGTGGTTGCAGGAGGCGATCCGTCGCGATCCAAGACCACCTGACTGGTACCACCGCAACCTGGCTTGGGCGCACTACTTGGATGGTCGGGACGACATGGCGCTGCAAGCGTTACAGTCGCAGCGAAACCTGCAGCCCAACCCGCTGCTCGCCGTGGTTTACGCTCGGCTCAACCGGGACGCTGAAGCCCAGGAAGCCCTGGTGGCGTACAGGCGACTGAACCCAAGCTTCGAATCTGCAAACGAGGTTCAAAGACCTCTCACCTCCACTCTAAGGAAGAAATGGATTGGGGATCTGACGTCCCTAGGAATGAATTAACCGGCCATTAACCGCAATTGTTCTCGCGCAGGCTGAGCTCGCCAACGAGGTTGAGCGCGCTCTGCTCGAGACTTTTAGCATCTCCTGGATCATACCTTGGAGACAATCGGACGGGAGAGCACCAGCTCGACCAGGTCGGGAAGTTTCGAGCCCCCGCGCGGTGTTCGCGCAGCCAGCGCTCGATCTGGTTTTCGCGAGCCCCGGTCGATCGTGTTCCTTCAGGCCAGCCAGTGCCGCCAAGTGGATTGTGTCGAGCGAAGCCAGCAACCGGTCGCTGCGATTGCGCGCCCGCCTTCGCTCGCGCGGAATGTTTTTGGCCCCGAGATGCAGGCAGGCGAAATGGTGGGCGGCAAGGCCGTCCTGCCGCAGGAGCGCGGCCACGAGCAGCGGCCCAAACCAGGTAGAATGCTGCAGCACCTCATGTCAGACCAGGCCTCGATCAGGATCGCCGCGCGCAGGATAGCGGGCAGAGGACGATCCCGGGCAATCACGTCCTGCCACCCGGCGAGGCATGGGCGCTGTTTCCGGGAGATGTGATGTATGTCTGCTGGCGCCCTTCATGCCGCCACGGTCGCTTCAAGCCTTGAGGCCAGCGGCTTTGCCGTCCGTTCTCAGATCATCTGGGACAAGACCCGCCTGGTCATCGGCCGCGGCGACTACCACTGGCAGCACGAGCCGGCTTGGTATGCCGTCAGGAAGGGCAAGAAAGGCCACTGGGCGGGCGATCGCAAGCAGACCACCGTCTGGGCCATTCCGCATAGGAAGTCAGACACGGGCCACGGCACGCAAAAACCCGTCGAATGCATGCGGCGTCCGATGATGGGCCGCTGCTGTCACGCGATCGAACTGAACGCAGCCTATGTCGACGTCGCGGTCCTGCGCTGGCAGGCGTTTACAGGCAGCATGGCGATCCTGGAGGGCGATGGCCGCAGCTTTGCCGAGGTAAAGCTTGAGCGGATCGGGACCAAGCCATGACCACCAAGACAGCCATCCTGCAGGCGATACGCCACAAATGTTTGGACTGCTGCGTCTATCAACCCGCCGAGGTTCGGGAGTGTCCTGTCAGCACGTGCGGCTTGTGGCTGTTCAGGTTCGGGATGGACCCCGATCCCAGCCGGACCCGCGGCTTCGCCAAATCCCCCGGGTACACGGCCCCTTCGGGGCAAGACACACCTATCTCGAAGGCGAGGCAGCACATCGGAAACGGAGATAGCTGAGATGGCCCGCCCCAGCCATCAGCCCGATGCTTTTCATCGCCGTCAGGTAGAGGCGCTGGCAGGCTATGGTGTTCCGGAGGCGGACATTGCCGGGATGGTCGGCATCGTCAGGCGGTGCTGGCAGCGCTGGCGGGCCGCAGACGATTGCCTATGGGGATTTGTGCCTCGGGATGTGCCAGCGCCTGTCGCGGACTTCCGCATAGGACGTGCCTGGGAGGTCGTGGAAGAAGCTTCCGGGCCAGGTCGCAGAACCTGGAGCGTTGATTCCGGGGCGGCGGTGCCCACATAGCCAACTGCGGTTATATCACCGCGCCGGACTCGGTCGGCCGGGGCGTTGCAACGGCGATGTGTCAGCACTCTCTGGGGCGTGCGGCTGCTCGAGGCTTCCGAGCCATGCAGTTCAACTGCGTGGTCAGTACAACGAACGCGCGGTCAAGCTTTGGCGTCATCTCGGGTCGACGTTGTGGGAACGGTTCCGCAAGGTTTCGAGCATCCGGTTCTGGGCTTCGTGGCACGCTGGTAATGCACCGATTACTCTGACTGCCTTGCGCAGGCGCATGCAGCCCTAATACGCAATGTCCGGATGTGGCGGCCGTCCGAGTACTTGGCTGAGTGGAAGGAAATCGCCCCAGCGCATCCTTTCGTTCGCCGCGGCCATGGGCCGGGCGATACCGCAGAGGATCGACGACCAGCAAGAAGGTCGCGGATGGCTGGCGGCGGACAGGCATGGACTCTATTCACCTCAGGCTGTCGAGCATTGCTTTAGCCTCTTTGAGGTCCGATGTCTCAAATCCCTCGGTGAACCACGCATAAATCGGCGCGAGCAGATCGCGTGCGTCGGCATGCTTGCCCTGCTCGCGCCAGAGCCGGGCGAGACTGGTGGCAGCGCGTAGCTCCCAGGACTTTGCGGATTGACGCCGGGCGATTTCGATCGCGTGCTCAAATGCGGCGCTCGCCTCATCTGGTCTTCCGTCTGGCAGGGCTGCCAGAAGCTGCCCGCGCAAGCGATGCAGTTCGGCCTCCGGCCAACGCTCCCCTGTCCCCTCGACCACTGCCAGAGCCTCATCCAGTGCACCGAGCCCCCGTTGCATGTCCCCCGAGAGGGCACAAGCCTCGGCCAGCAGGCCCAGGAAGAACGGACGCATCCACGCCGCGCCGCTCTTCCCCCAATCCGCAAGCCCGCGCTGGATCGCTTCTATCCCGGCGGCCTCCTGGCCGTGGCGAGCCATGGCCCAGCCCTGGACCACCGTCGCGCTGGCGGCCCATTGATCCAACTTGTGTTCCCGGGCCAGCTCCAGCAACGCCGCCGCATGCGCCGCGGCCGCGCTGGCGTCGCGGCCAAAAGCCCCCACCAGCGCGCTGTACATCAGGGCAAACCCGAGGGTGTTCTTATGGCCGACCCGGTGGGCTAAGGCCAATCCCTCGGCTTGTCGGCGGGATGCCTGATCCGGGTAGCCCAGCAGCCACAGCACCCAGGTCAGGTGGGCGAGCCCGGACACGCCAAGGTCCTGGCCAAAAACAAAGGCCGTCGAACCATGCCGTTCCGGGTCGTACAGCACAACGGCACACTCGAGGTGCTCGCGGGCGGCGAGCAGCTCGCCCCCCACCTCATCTGTCGCGCCGCACATCCGGTGCGCCAAGCACAGCCGCTCCGGGTCTGGGTGCAGCTCGGCCAAGGCGAGAATTTGCCTGGCCAGCTTCTGCTGCTCGGGAAGCGCCATGCGTACGAATTGGACAGCCCAGAACCCATACAGCACAGGAAACTGTTGTGATGCGTCGCCCACGGCCTCTACCAGCTCCTGCGCCCGGGCGAAAGCGGAGGCGGTCTCAGGTGCTGCGTGGCCGTACCGGGCAATGCACGCCTGACCAAGCATAGTCTGAAGATGAAGTTCGCGCTCTGCCCGGGCCCGGCTCTCGGGCAAGGTCCGCACGAGGTCAATACTCCGGGTGAGATGGCCGACGGCTTCCGCAACGGCCGAGCGCCGGAAGGTGCGTTCCCCGGCCCGCTGCCAATAGTCCGCAGCCCGCTTGGTCAGTTCCGCCTGGGTAAAGTGATGGGCCAGCAGCTCAGGCTGGGTTTCGACCACCTCCGGCCAGCGCTCTTCCAGTACCTCAGCGATCCGGGCGTGCAACTTCTGGCGTGTGCCACGCAGGAGGCTCACGTAGGCGGTGTCCTGCACGAGCGCGTGCTTGAACGTGTAGGTCGCCTCGGGCGGCGTGCCGCGCCGGAACGCGAGACCAGAATTGACGAGCTCGTCCAGTCCCTGCGCCAACGCTGCCTCGGGTAGTCCCGCCACGGCGGCCAGCAGCTCATGGTTGAACTCCCGGCCGAGTGCGGCGCCGATCTGCGCCACCTGCTTGGCGGCCGGCAGCCGATCCAGACGAGCGGTCAGTGAAGCCTGCAAAGTGCTCGGCACCGAAAGCGCTGAACCAGCGACATCGGGCTGACTGGAGCGTTCCAGCACGGCCTTGGTCAATTCCTCGATGAAGAGAGGTACGCCATCGGTCTGCGCAACAATTCGCTCCAGCATCCCCGCCGGAAGCGCCTGACCGACGACAACCTGACTTGCGAGCGTCGTCGCCTGGCGAGGACCAAGCCGGCTCAGCGCCATCAAGCTTACGCTGGCCTGGCCGACCCAAGGCGCCTGAAACTCTGGCCGGAAGGATATGATCACCATCACCGGCAAAAAGGCCAGTCGCATGATTAACCTGTCCAATAGCTCAAGCGAACTTGGGTCGGCCCAATGCGCGTCCTCGAACAGGATCAGCACGGGGGACAGGCGTGCCCTTTCGTCCAGAATCCGGTTCAATGCTCCGAAGGTCTGCTCCTTCTTGCGTTCCGAAGTGAGTTCCAGCGGCGGATACCGCTCTCCACCCGGCACGCCGAGCAACTCGGCAATGAGCGTCACCTCTTCGCGAGTTGCCCCGAGTGGGAGAAGCAGGGCTTCCAGCTTGTCAAGCCGTGCGTCCGCAGACTCGCTGCGCACGAAACCCGCATCGTTCTGCCAGCGTGCGATGACGGGCTGTAGTGCGCTGTCGCGGTGATGCGGCGAGCAGAAATACTTGAGTCTGAGATGCGCCTCCCCGGCCACGCGCTCCTCGAGCGCAGCTATCAGGCGGGATTTGCCGATGCCGGGCTCGCCGGAGATGAGCACTACCTGCCCTTCGCCGTCCTTTGCTTGCTGCCAGCGGCGCAGCAGCAGATCGAGCTCGTCATCGCGCCCGACGAGCGGCGAGAGGGAGGCCGCGTGCATTGCCGCAAAGCGGCTCTCAACCAAGGCTTCGCCAAGCACTTGCCACGCGCACACAGCGCCAGACAGGCCTTTGAGATGAAATTCGCCAAGCTCGCGGCACTCGAACAAGCCGCCGATGCGCCGCCGTGTTTGGGCGTCGATCACTGCGCAGCCAGGATCAGCGAGGGATTGTAGGCGCGCGGCGAGGTTTGGGGTCTCGCCTATTACCGTCTGCTCCTGTGCGGCCCCGGCACCCAGCAAGTCGCCGACGACCGCGAGACCACTGGCTATACCAATGCGAGCGACCAGCCGTTCGCCGGCTGACACGGCCTGGCCGACCTCCTCCAGCGTAGCCAAGGCGGCGCGCACAGCGCGCTCGGGATCGGCTTCATCAGCTTGTGGCCAACCGAAGTAGACCAGGACCCCGTCGCCCATATACTTCGCAACGAAGCCGCCGTAGCGCCCAACTGTGTCAGCGACACTGCGATGGTAGGCTCCGATCACCTCGCGCATGTCCTCCGGATCCAGGCGGCCTGCGAGTGCCGTCGAGCCGACGACGTCAACGAACATGACCGTTAGCTGCCGCCGCTCAGCCTCTGGAAGCGGCGGGGCTGTGCCGGGGACCGCCGCCAGGGACCTCCTGGTCGAGGTGGCCGCTGTATCCGAACTAGCGCGCAGGGCGCCGATGGCGGCGAGCAGCTTGCGGCGGTGACCAATCGATGTGACCCCGAGCGCCACGAGATCGTCGGCCGTAAGCTGGGGAAGCGTATCAGCTTCAATGTCGTTGTCGCGAAAAGCCGGCTCGTATTGCTGCAGGCCGAGGCTAAGTAGCCATGCCGGGATATCCACGCCCCTTCTCCTCTTCGGCTGCGGGGGCTGCCCTGTTCTCCAGACTATATCCCAAATTGATGGAGTAAGGCGGAAATCTCTTTGGAAGAGCCGCTGAAACGGAGAGGCGGTCTCTCGCCAGTCTTGGAACCCGATCAATCCGTCTTCCGAATCGCCTGCGCGATCTGGACCCGGTCCCGCAAGGGAAGTCCGTCGGCAAATTTGGTACGAACTGACACCCGGTTTCGCTCGAGTTCGCCCCAAGATAGCGCAACCACCTCTTGCACAGCTTCTCGCAAGTCTACGGGCTCTACGTCTTTACCAAGCAAACTGTGACCGCCGGACAAGGCGGTTCTACCATGACCCTTCACAAGCTGGCGACCGCGCTGGCATATGCGGAAGCATTACCCCGCGCCGCTTGCCTTCGCGCCACCACAGCCGCAGCAGTTCCAAGAGTTGCGGCGAGAGCATGGTGTTGCGACCCTTGCGTCCTTTGCCATGTTCGACCCGGATCAGCATGCGTGTGCTGTCGATATCATCGACCTTGAGGTGCGCGACCTCCGATACGCGCAGGCCCGCGCCATAGGCGACATCGGCGAGGGTATCTCAATGGCAGCGATATTGACCGCAATGGCAGTCGGCTTACATTTGAAGGTGCCGGCGAAGGAGCCTGATGTTACGCTTGTTAGCCTTAAAGTATACGTCGAAGATCGAGCCTAGAATAGGAACGCTTCCCACGACCGTATCAAGCAGCACGTTCCCTAACATGCGGGCGATCAACCCATTTCCAGCACCGCAGTTTCGGGCTTGTAAAACGATGTAAGCCGAAACCAGGCCTGTTGCTGCATCTCCCAGGACAGGGACTAGGCCGACCAAGGCATCCATTCCAAACCGTATTGGAGTGCCGGGAACTCGCCAGCGAGAATCGAGTAGACCGGCCAGTAGATCCAACTCGTCAATTGCCTTCGCTGCCTTAAGCTCGCCAAAGCCCTGCCCGCCCTTCCCCGGCTTTGAAGGGCTGCGACGTATCAGGTCTCCTCGATCCAGGGCAGTCATTCTAAACTTTCGCTCGCGCCGGCCCGGATCATTGATCAGTTGCCTTAGACTGGGTCGTATCCCGGGCCACGTCGTCGAGCAGGGTCGTCTGATCCGAGCCTTGCGTCGGCTCAGCTGGCAATTCACCATTTGGCGTCATCCTGTTGACAGCCTCGGGCAGATCTCGCGTGATCCTGGCAATGAGCTCCTCCCGCGATAGGCCAGTCTGCGTAGAAAGAGCAGTGAGCGTCTCCTCGTCTATGGCCATTTCCACGTCGCGTGGCTCGATCGGGTCGTTCGGCCCGGTGCCAACCCAAGAGTCCACCTTCGCGCCTGCACCCGCAGTTCTGAACCGATCAAGGATGTCGCCTAGAGCTGTGCCCGACACGCCCTTAGACAACTGGTCCACGATACCGCCCTGCGGGTTATTGGGATCGCGCTCTCGTGCGCGACGGATCATGTCTCCGATCTTGTCGCGATTCTGGTAAGCCAGAAGCCCAAGCATTGCGATCGCTAGTTTTCCGAGATTTGCCATTGGTTCCTCCTGTTCCAACGTGGAGAAGGGCTCCGCCTGACAAAAGTTCCACGTGCGACGAACTAATCTTGTGGCGGACGTGCACGGAAATCTTTGGTTCGAAGCTGCTTCAATGAAAGTACTTGGCTTTTGCCGCCCTGTGAGCACACTGCAAACGGTGGTCTGCAGTTTGAACACACCAAGGATTAGCAACATGCCAAGCGCAGTCGCCTACTATCGTGTCTCAACACAACGGCAAGGACGCTTGGGCTTGGGCATCGAGGCCCAGCGTGCCCGGTCACCCGCTTTGCCGAGGCCGAGGGCATGATCATCCTCCGACGGAAATCGGCATGACAAATGTGAACACCGTCTGGTCAGTATCAGAGGTCACGGACAGTGTGCCGCGATGTGCCTGAGCGATCTGCGAAGCAATGTAGAGTCCCAGCCCGAGACCTTGAGGGCTAGATCGGGGCCCCCCTCGGTAGAACGGCTGGAACAGGCGCTGCATTGTCTCGTGCGGAATGGGCTCTCCGGCATTAGACACGGATATCCGGAGTTCGCCGTCTCGGGTGGTGGCTTCGACCTTAATGGGCATGCCCGCGGCACCATAAGACAGGGCATTCCCGACGAGGTTGGATAGTAGCTGTCCAAGGCGTTCGTGGTCACAATCAACCGGTTCGGTCAGGTCGAATGGTCATCGATGACCCGATCGGGGTAGGCAACCTGAAGCTCGTCGACCACCTTTCTCAAAGTTGGTGCCAGATCACGGCCGTATTCTAGGTGGAGATTTATGCCGCCGCCGAGCCTACTCCGCGTCAGGTCGAGCACGTCGCTTATGAGGTTCTTCATGCGGCTGACGCTTCTAAGCATAGTTCGATGATCGCGTTTGCTTCGCAACTGGGTCATATGGGGAAATTGTCACTCACTTGCCGAGCGAATAGAACCGATCACGGTTCGTAGAACCTCGAGTTTTGCAATGCCGTGTTTGGTTGACGGCCTGCAGATCAAGCGGCCACGTCGAAATTCGAACCAGTCCAGCCCGATAAGATTCTGCCGGACTGATGCGGAGACCTTTGTGCGAAAGGTGATCGCAATTGCTTCGGGTCCTACGTCGACCTTGCTCAAGCCTAACTCCGCTGCATCTATTCGCAGTCGGCTTACCTCCAGCAGCGTGGCCACTTCGCTCGGCATGGCTCCAAAGCGGTCCTCCACCTCGTCGGCAAATGCATTGATATCCAAGTGCGTGGTCATGCGGAACAACCGCGAATACAGGCTGAGGCGTATGGCTGGCTCCGGCACATAGCTTTCTGGGAATGACCCTCCGGCCTGCAAATTGATGTCCGGAAGTTGCGTGTCAGAGCCGGGCACGCCTCGAGCAATCGATGAGGCTCGCTCGAGCAGTCGATGATAGAGCCCGACGCCGATCAGCTTGACGTGGCCCGCCTGTTCTTCGCCGAAAAGATCGCCGGCGCCGCGCAGGTCGAGGTCCCTTTGGCTGATGGCCAGGCCAGAGCCAAGCCGGTCGAGAGCTACAAGAGTCGAAAGCCGGGACCTTGTGGCGTCAGCCAATTCCTTGCCTGGCTCGGTCAAGAGAAGTGCAATGCCTTGCACCCTTCCTCTGCCTACACGACCCCGAAGCTGGTGGAGTTGTGCAAGTCCGAAACGGTCAGCCCGCCAAACGAGAATGGTGTTTGCCCGCGGTATATCAAGTCCGCTTTCGATGATGTCAGTGGCCAACAAAATGTCGCCTTCGCCCGCGGCGAACCGGACAACTATCTCGTCCAGCTCACGCCCTTTCATTTCGCCATGCGCGATCTTCACCGAGAGCTGCGGAACCAGCCTGCCCAGTTGTTCAACGACAGTCTCGATGTCGTCTATGCGTGGAACGACAAAGAAGCTTTGTCCTCCGCGGCGGTATTCGCGCAATAGAGCAACCTTGGCCGAACCGGCATCGAAAGGAGCCAAGATGGTGCGAACCGGACGCCGCTTGGCTGGTGGTGTGTTTAGGACGCTGACTTCCTGCACGCCCGCCATCGCCAATTGAAGCGTGCGGGGTATCGGCGTAGCGCTCATGGTCAGAGTGTGGAGGCATGGCGCCAACCCTCGCAGTGATTGCTTCAGCTTGGCCCCGAACCGATGCTCTTCGTCGATTACGAGCAGTCCGAGATTGGTAAAAACCACCCCTTTGGCCGCAACAGCGTGGGTCCCGACGACGACTGCAATGTTGCCGCTTCTCAGACCGTCTTTCACTTTCCTTGTCTCTGTCGATCCGACCACCCTGGAAAGGTGAGCAACTTGAATGTTGAACCCTGCGAAACGCCGGCAGAACGTCTCGTAGTGCTGACGCGCGAGCACCGTGGTGGGCGCAACGATAGCAACCTGCTTGCCACAAAGCGCGGCCGCAGCACACGCCCGAAGCGCCACCTCGGTCTTTCCAAAGCCGACGTCGCCGCAGACCAGCCGGTTCATCGTTTTGCCCGAGGACAGGTCATCCATCACGGCTCGGATTGCGGCGGCTTGGTCGGGGGTCGCGGGGTAAGGGAATCGCGCCGCGAAGCGAGCAAGGTCGGCACGCGGCGGCTTGATCAATTCGGCGGACTGGCTGGACCTGGCCTTCGCAATGGCGACCAGCCGCTTGGCGACCTTGTCGATCTCGCGGACTGCAGACTTGCGCCGCTTCTTCCAGCCTTCACCATCTAGTCGGTCCAAGGCTATCGCATCTGGCTCGGATCCATAGCGCCATATACGGCCAAACTCCTCCACTCGAACCAGCAAGGAAGCGCCGCCAAGATATTCAAGCTTCACGACATCCTGTTGCAGGCCAGCCACTTCAATTTGTTCGATCGCGGCAAGGACGCCTATGCCATGGTCTTCGTGGACAACCAGATCACCGAGCTGCAGGTCAGGTTCAACAATGCCGCTGCCGGAGCCCGCGTTTGCAGTCGATGACGGGCCGAATATATCCGCTGCCGCAATGACCACAATTCGGGATGGTTCGTCGACAAAGCCCTCCGTGAGATCGAATTCCGCCTTGAGAAGAGAGCCTCTTTCGACAGAGAGAATTTGCGGCCAATCGGCGACGGGGTCCATCTTGCGACCGAACTTACGGTCGCACAGCCGCTCTGCTCGGCGCAGTTCCGAAGCTTCGCCTGTGACCACCACACCAAACCCCGAGCTTGCGCGCGCCTGGGCGAACTCGGCGAATTCGTGCCCGGCTCGCGGCAGGTGGAAGAATTTGGGAATTCGGCCAACCGGGATTGTAAGACGCAGGCAATCGCGATCCCGTAGCGAGTCGTCCCATTCCTCACGCGACAAATAAAATTGTTTCGCCGCGGGCCGCGCCATCGCGGATACTTGCCGCCTGCCGCGCCACGCGTCCTCTATGAGGTCCAAAACGCGAGCGAGCGAGATTTCTTCCAATCCATCCAGGAAGCAGATGGAAGCTGTTGATGCCACATCGAAAAGCGCCGGCAAGTCGGAGTAGAGCGAGACTAGACGTTCCTCCATCGGGATCGTGCGCATCGCTGCAGGGTCGAACTCGTTGCCAGCTTCCAACATGAGCTCGGACGCCGGGCCAACTATTACCCTGTGCAGCGATCGCTCGCTTCGTTGAGTGATTGGGTCATATGTCTTCAGTTCGGAGATGGCGCCGCCAACCCCCAGTACAACACGAATAGGGCAGTCACGGTCAGCGGGGAAAACGTCGATAAGATCGCCGCGGATGGCTATCTCGCCTGGTTCGTCGACCCGATCGTCGACAACATATCCAGTTCTCTCAGCCAGTACCTTAAGTGCCCTCGGGTCCACCTTTTGCCCAATCTGCAGGGTGGCGAAACCCTGGCCGATTACCGAGGGAGGCGGTACTCTCTGCAGGGCAGATTCGACCGAAGTAACCGTGATGCGGGGTCTTTTCGTAGCGGCCACAACAGCATGAAGAACGCTGACCCGCCGTCCCATAGTGGCGCGAGTGGGCCACACCCTGTCGTATGGCAGGCAATCCCACGGCGGCAAATACAGGATGTCAGCTGCTGGGAGGAAGTGGCGCAATGCCTGTGTGATGTCAGCGGCACTGCGTTCGGAACTCGCGATATGGAGCATGTCCCAATTTCGAGTGGTTTCCAAAGCGCCGATCAATGCCGCAGCTACCGCGGCAGCCGGCGGTGTGTCGCCTTCTCCTCCTGTTGCAAGTTCGCACTGTTTCGCAGACGCGCGATCAAAATGCCCGAGTTGTTCAGCCTCTCCGGCATTGCAGGTCTCTCTATCCACGTCTCACCTTCCGATCCTGGGACAAACCGGCCGCGACGCGCCCGGCGTTCCGTTGGGACGGCACAGTTACCGGCGCTCGGCTTTCAGCAACGTCGCAAAGCGGCAATCCGTTGCCTTGCCCCCAGCGTGTGATCGGATCGTGCGCCATGAGAATAGAGTGCCGCACTGTCTAGCAATGCGTGCATTGCGAGGTTTCCTGAGAAAGCCGCGAACCTGGGGGCGCTACGGCTTTGTGGATTCGTTCTGGGACGAAACGGCAGCGGCTGGTCGATAGTAGGGTAGGCATCTGTGGTCGGCATTCCAATTGCCCGTTGCTAGACTTTGGCCAAATGCCTCGGTATCAGATGGACCCCAAGTTCTCAGGCTCAGCAATCATTCGACGGTTGCTATCCAGAAACTCATGCACACCGTCGACCTTAGACCTCAAGCATCCCGGCACAAAATCGGCAATCATGGTGCCGATCCGTCCCAAGCTGCAGATAGGCAAGGTGACACGTGATGCTGTCTGCTCCGTCGCCACGTTCTGCGTCGCAGCGCGGTCAGCCGCCAGTAGTCTGATCTGGTCGACCTAGTCCTTCTTTCTAGCGAGTTTTTGTTTTTCCTTCAGCAGCCGAACGATCGCGTCGACGGGCGGCGCAAGGGCTGCTGGCGACTTGCTGTTCGAGCGCCACAAGTATTCAAAGAAGGTTCTCAGTATGCGCATTGTCGTTACCTCCTGGACCACCAAACTTCGCTTGGGCGTTGTTGTTCCTGAACGGCAGGCTAAGCGCCGCTGTCCGAAGGCAAACTCACCAGTGGTAAGCAGGCACGGCTGGAGTCTGGACGGGATAGAAGTTCTGGAACGCCTTCCTCCAGAACTCAGCCATGGGCGGGCGCGGGTGTCGTGGCGATCACCGACAAGCTGAAGCAGCGGTGCGTCCCGCCCCTCCGAGTGGCGCTATGAGCCGCATGTTCGACCGGCTGAAGGGTCGAGGCTCAATCTGAAAATCGACCTGAAGTGCTCACGTCTCCGATTTTGCAATTTGTGACAGGAGGGCGGACGAGTAGAACTTCATTGCGCTTCGAGACGACCGTTAGGACGGTGGCTTGTCGGCAGGCTGCTTGAATTCCGTGCCGGAACCTGGCCGAGCCAAATGCTTTCGGGTCGTGTAGCACTTGCGCTTAGTCCTGAAAAATCGGATGCACCCCTTCCGATCAGCCCGCGTCCTTCCCAGCCCCTCGGCGCGGGCTTGCCGTTTTTGTTTGTTGCCTTGGCGCGCTGAAGGCGCGGCGGGCCTTTTTTGTTTCGGTGTGGAACTTCGGCGCGGGCTGAAAGTTTCATTCGTGCAGCTGCGACATGGATGACTCCCAATGGGCCCGCGTCCTTTTTTCCCGAAGGGCGCGGGCTTTCTTTCGTGCACGGAACACCGGGGCGGGTTGCACTTTCGCTGGCATCCAGCGAAATGGCCGCTTGCGCGCTGCCTCAATCCCTCGCATTCCAGGCCCGTGTAGGCGTGAGGCACTACTGAGGGGCGCGCGTTCCAGGCCCGTGTAGGCATGAGGCACTACTGAGGGGCGTTGCGGTTTGTTCGGTGTCGATGAGGTCCAGGCACAGAGGATTGCCGATCGCGCCAAAGGAACAAACAGCACCCACTTTGGTTAAAGCTGCGCGTGCCACCAGACACGCGTTTCTCACATGCGGAGACGACGATGGCTATGAAAAATGAATCGCAGAGCAAGGCCAAGGGCCTCGAAGATCTTTTCCACGACGGACTGAAGGACGTCTACTACGCTGAGCGCAAAATCCTGGCTGCGCTGAAGAAGATGGCCAAGGGTGCCGAATCTGACCAACTGACCGCCGCATTCGAAAAGCACCGCGACGAGACGGAGGCTCAGATCGAACGGCTGCAGCAGGTCTTCGAGATTTTCGGCAAACGGGCACAAGGAAAGACATGTCCCGCGATCGACGGCATCATTGAGGAAGGACAGGAGATACTGGAGGAATTCAAGGAAGCTCCAGCTCTGGACGCTGGGCTTGTGGCGGCGGCGCAAGCTGTCGAACACTATGAGATCGCCCGCTATGGCACCCTGATTACCTGGGCCGGCCTGCTCGGCCTAAAGGATGCCGTGCCACTGCTCGAGGAGACGCTCGAAGAGGAAAAGGCGACTGACGAAGCGCTGACGCAGCTTGGAGAGACCAGCGTCAACGA
>NZ_JBVVQU010000095.1:0-14105 GCF_055811555.1 Mesorhizobium sp. WSM4813 | reverse complement strand
GAATCATTCCTTTGCATCTGGCCTAGGAATCACATCTCGATTCCACCAGTCTACCCCTAAGTTAGCGCCTATGGGACAGCGCCCCTCTCTGTCCTGCCGGACATCTCCCTCACTTGGGGGGAGATTGGCAGCTTCTATATCCCCGCCATTCTTTCAGCGTTTCCCATTTTATCCATCACGCGAGGCTGACCATGAGCGATTCCCGTGCCCACGATATCCCGTCGCGACAGGCGGAACTCGAGAGCGAGCGCAGCCAGTATGAGGCTGTCTGGGAGGCGGTGTCGGAATTCTGCGACCCCGACGCGCCCGATGTCTGGAGTGGGCGCCGGGGCGCGGACTCGCAGGCCGAGCGGCAGGAGCGGCGCGGCGCCCGTGTCTACGCCAACACCATCAACTCGGCCGCCAACCGGCTGGCCGCGGGGCTGGAAAGCCTGATCATCCCGCAGTCGGAGAAATGGCACGGGCTGTCGACCGCCGCCATGAATGACGAAGAGAGCGACGAGGAGAAGGAATGGGCGGAAGCGCTTCGCGATTTCCTGTTCTCGCTGCGCTATTCCGCCAACTCGAATTTCGTGCCGGCAACGCAGGCCTGCCTGCGCAACGTCGTGCGCTACGGCCCGGCCTATCTCTAAGCCGAGGAGGGCTTTGCGCCCCACACGCTGATCCGCTATGCCTCGATCCCGGTAGTCGAGGGCTATCTCTGCCGCAACCGCTGGGGCCAGGTCGACATTTTCCACCGCCGCTACGAGCGCACGGCGCGGCAGGCGGCGCAGCTGCTCGGCTATGAGAGACTGCCGGCGCGGATCAAAATGCTGGTCGACGACCCGGCCAAATGCGAGACCAAGATTTCGCTGATCCAGTGCATCCAGCCGCGCGACGAGCGCAAGATGTACCGGTTGGGCGGATCCTATCAGTATCTCGACACGGCCTTCGCCTCTTATCACGTTATCGAAGACGAGGAGGTCATCGTCAGGGAGAGCGGTTTCCGCTCCTTCCCGGTGTCGTGCTTCAACTGGCGCCGCTACGAGGGCGACCCCTATGGCATTTCGCCGACCATCGAGGCACTGACGACCGTGCGTGAGGAAAACGCCGTGCGCCGCTCCGGCCTGCGCCCCCTGCAGCAGATCACCGATCCGGCCACCGCCTCCAAGGCGCGGCTCGACTATGTGCCGGTGCTCAATCCCGGCGAGAACTATCCAGGCCTGATCGACGACAATGGACGGCCCCTGATTGCGCCGATCGCTACGGGGCAGAACCCGAGCTATGCGTTCAACTACGCGGAAAGCCGGGCCGAGGAGATCCGCGACATGATGTTCGTCAACCTGTTTCAGACGCTGGTGCAGAACCCGCAGATGACGGCGACCGAAGCCTTGATCCGGCAAGAGGAGAAGGGCGCGCTGCTCGGGCCGTCGGGCTCGATCATCCAGGCCGGTTTTGCCTCGAATCTCGACCGCGAGCTCGGCATCCTCGAGGACAAAGGATTGTACGAGGAAGACAGCCGCTTTCTGCCGCCGGCGAGCCTCGCCGGCAAGGCGGTGCGGCCGACCTTCACCGGCCCGCTCGACGTGCTGCGCCGCTCGGCGGAGGCGCGCGACACCATCCAGGTGGTCACCACGGCCATGCAGATGGCGCAGTTCGACCCCGGTGTGATGGATAATATCGACGGCGACGAGGCGCTCAAGATCGTGCAGAGCGCCGGCCGCAGCCCGCAGCGCATCTTTCGCCGCCAGGACGAGGTGGCCGGCATTCGCGATGCAAGAGCCAAGGCTGCGCAGGCACAGGCTGGTATGGCGGCGATCGCCACTGCCGGCAAAGTGGCCAAGGATGCTGTGCCCGCCGCTGTGCAGGCGCGCGACAGTGGGTTGCTCGATGGCTTGCAAGGCATGCTGCAGGGTGGTCAGCCTGACATGCCGGGCGGCCCGGCTGCGCCGGGTGCCGGCGCATGAGCCGCAAACGTTTCGCCCATTCCGGGCAGGCCGGCGGTCCGGCCAAGGCGCGCGATGCGCTAACCAAGGCGTATCTGCGTGTGTTCTCAGGCGAGGATGGTGAGATGGTCCTGGCCGACCTCGCTGCCACGACAGGCTATTACCGCCGCCCATCTTATGGCGAATGGATGACCAGGACCAGGACACCGAACGGCTTCGAACTGCACAGCGCGCTGAGCAACGCGCGCGCCGAAGTGGTGCAGCACATTATGGGGTTTCTGACGCTGGGCGAGGCGCAACTGGCGGCGCTGGAGAAGGCGGCGCGGGCGGAGGGGAGGTAAGGGTTAAGAAGGGGCGGTGTCGTCGAAGCTGCCAATCTCCCCCCTTGTGGGGGAGATGTCCGGCAGGACAGAGGGGGGCGCTGTCCCGCCGGCGTATCAAGTCGCACGTGCGAGCCCTGCCTCGATCACAATGTGCTGGCAGACGTTGTCGATGTCGCGAATGACGTCGTCGTTCCAGAAGCGCAGGATGGTCCAGCCGTCTTGTTCCAGACGCTTTGTCCTTGCCTCATCGCCTGCATCGGCGGCGGCATGCTGCGAGCCATCGACTTCGACGACGAGCTTCTTGTCCGGGCAAGCGAAGTCGACGATGTAGCCGGCGATTGGAAATTGTCTCCGGAAGCCAAGCCCCATCAGCCGATGTGCGCGAAGCTCGTTCCAAAGTTTCAATTCGGCGTCGGTCATGGCTTTGCGCATCGACCTGGCATTTGCGCGATTTCGCGGAGGCAATGGCGTGTGAGGCATTGGTCAATGGCTCGGCCGCTATGAGGTTGGCGCTCTACGGCGCCCCCCTCTGTCCTGCCGGACATCTCCCCCACTTGGGGGGAGATCGGCCGTCCGCCCCTGATTTCGCCAATCGCCGACCTCGAAAAGAGGCGCTGTCGGCGAAGCTGCCAATCTCCCCCCTTGAGAGGGAGATGTCCGGCAGGACAGAGGGGAGTGTTGGCCCGCCGGCCTTGCCGTAGTTTGCAGTCCGCTAGGCTCAGTAGTTGCCGCTGTAGTAGCGGTCGTCGCAAGGCGCCGTGTAGATGCGGCCGTAGCGATCCTGATACCGGCAAAGCTGTTCGCCGCGCCGCTGCGGCGTTGTCGCGCTGCCCACGACCGCCCCCAGCAGGGCGCCGCTGGCTGCACCGATAACCGTGCTCTTGGTGTCGCGGCCCAGGGCCTGACCGACGAGAGCTCCGCCCGCGCCGCCGACCAAGGCCCCCGTCGTGGCTCTTTGCTGCCCTTCGGTCTGTGCACATCCTGCCAGCGCGGCAGTCACAAGCAGGGCGGCAATGGCTTTGTACATGGTCATCGTCTGATACTCCGTTGAAGCCTATGAACTAATACACTGGCTGGTTTTGCCAAGTGTTTGCCAAGTGCGGGCGCATTGCGGCGGAACAGCGGCACCATGCCTCACGAAATAAGACATGGTTTCTTTCGTCTTGACGGCCGAGGCCTTCCGGCTCGGAAAGCTCATGGTCAAACAAAAAAACCATAAAGATCATGGTCAAACAGACGATAGAGCCAGACTCTATCGAAATGATCAGGGTCCGCCGTAACGAGTCTTCCCGCGGCGGGTCTGGCCAACCCTCAAATCCCCCTAGAATGGAGAATGCCATGACCCGAGGTCTCCCCCGGACGTTTCCCGTGCCGCGGCCCGTGAGGCCGGCCTTGGCCCGCCCAAGGCCGGGCTTGCCGCCAGCACGAGCGGGCAAGGCGGTTCCTACCGCACCGTCTTTTCGCTCAACGCCATGCAGGTGCCGGTCACCGATGCGCTTGCCTATACCAGCCATAAGCTTTTCGATTTCCTCGGCGGCAAGGTGCGCATCAAAGGCGGCACCGCAAGGCTGCAATTCGCCGTGCTGACCACCCGCGCCTCGACCATCAACGACAATGCGGCGCTGACCTGGTCGCTCGGGTCGGCGGCGGCGTCAAGCGCTGCGCTCGCCGGCACCATGGTCAATGTGCTGGCTTCGACCGGACGTGCGCTGGACGGTGCCGGTGCTGCACTGTCGACCGCTTCGACCGCCGATGTGGCGGCGGCTTTGACACTCGACGGCACAGTGACGCCGGCAGACCTCTATCTCAACCTTGCCCTCGCCACCGGCACCGATATCGACGCCGACGGCATGCTGGCCGTTACCGGAACGATCACGCTGCTATGGGAGAATTGGGGCGATAACGCGTAGCGTTAATCTTCCCCTTGAGGGACCCTCAAGGGGAGATACTTGGCCCCGCCACCGGCTCCTATCATTAGCCTTAACCTCAACAAAGGAACATCTCATTACAGATCTGGCAGACGCCGGGTCCGTGGTGGCTTCGCCACCGGCGGGCAACCTTGCACGGCCACCGGCCAACGGGGACAACGGGTCCGCCCCGCCGGCCGGCAAGAGTTGGTTTGACGGTCTTTCCGAAGGCAACCGCAAGCTTGCTGAAACCAAGGGCTGGACCAAGCCTGAAAGCCTCGATCGGGTTTTCACATCCTATGCGGAGCTGGAACGGCAGCAGGGCGAGAGCCTGCGCGTTCCCACAGCGGACGCACCTGGGGAAGAGTGGGACAGGTTCCATGACCGGTTGCCTGAGGCGATGCGTCCGCTGACTTCGCCCGACAGGGTCGAATACAGGCGCCCCGACGGGCTTCCCGAAGACTTCGCCTATTCGGACCAGCTCGCCAACGCGTCCAAGACCTGGGCGGTCGAGGCAGGTGCTACCCCGAAAGTGGCACAGGCCTATCACGACCGCTTCGTCGGCTACATGGCCGAACAGGCCAAGGTGCAGCAGATCGCTCTTGCCCGTTCGGTCGAGGCTACTCACGACGACCTGGTCAGGGATTGGGACCGACCGACAGCGACGGCTTCCGTAGGAGATTGGAGGTCGCCAACCGGGCGATGAAGAAGCTCGGCCTGGTCGATGCCTATAAGGCGAAGGGCATCCTTCTGCCTGACGGCGCCTTGACCGATCCGCAGATCGCCAAGGCGTTCCAAGCCATCGGCGAGGCGATGTTTAGGGAAGACACGATCGACGGCGGCGCGGCTTTGAGCGGAGGCAATCCGTTCAAGCGAAACGCCGCCGGCGAACGCAACCTGACTGACATCTCGGCCCTCGTCAAAAGCGACCCCGCCCGCGCCCGGCGGCTGGCACGCGAGGCTGGCGAAAACCCCGACTTGTGGATGCCCAACAACCCCCTCTAGCCCGTTTGGAAACCTCTACTCTGGCGGCCATCCGGCGGCGTTTTCTGTGCTTCCGGTGCTCACGGACCCAAAGTGCGCTGCGCTCCGGTTCTCGAAACCACCACCATATGGCTCGCCAGAGCGAGTTTCGAAACGGTCCTTGAAGAATTGCGGCCAATCAACCTGAAGGAAGACCAAAATGGCAGACGCCTATACCCGCATCGCGGACGCGATCGTTCCGTCCGTCTATGCACAATACTCGTTCGAGGAGCACGTCCAGTCGCTCGAGATCTACCAGGCCGGGATCCTGTTTTCCGACCCATCCATCGCCTCGAAGCTTTCCATGGGCGGGCGTTCCGTCGACATGCCCGGCTGGAAGGATCTCGGCAACGATCCGTCCGAGCCGGTCAATGACGACCCGGCCGACTCGATCGAGATGAAGAAGATCGGCGCACGCCGCGAGGTCGCCGCCCGCAATGTTCGAGCCCAGGCGTGGGGCATTCCTGACCTGACCTCGATCCTGGCCGGCGACGACCCGCAGAAGCTGATCGTGCGCCGCCAGACCGACTATTGGCAGCGTGCCAACAAGCTGACGCTGCTCGGCATCCTGAAAGGGGTGCTGGCCGACAACATCGCCAATGATGCCGGCGACCTGGTCCGCGTCACCGGCGCCTCCATCGTCGACACCGACATCATCGAGGCTGCCTATCTGATGGGCGACCGCGCCGACAAGTTCAAGACGATCTGGATGCACTCCAAGCAGATGAAGGCGTTGAAGCTCGCCGACCTCATCGACTATGTACCGCCCTCCGAGCAGGGCGGGCCGCTGATCCCCTATTACATGGGGCTGCGGGCCGTCGTCGACGACGACATCCCGGTCGCGGCGGGCGTCTACACTGCATTCATGTTCAAGGACAAGGCAATCCTGTGGAACGAGCTGCCGGTCAATACCGAAGGCGGGCCGCTGGAGTTCGACCGCAAACCGCGCCAGGGCCATGGCGGCGGCGTCACCGAAATGGTCGGGCGCCGGCACTTCGTCCCGCATGTGCCCGGCACCCGCTTCCTCGACGCCTCCTCGGCCGGCGAATTCGCCACCGATGCCGAGCTGGCGCTGGCGGCGAACTGGGACCGCACGGCGTCGAGCGTCAAGAACATGACGTTCATTGCGCTGAAGACGACCGAAGCCTGAGAGACCGTTTGGAAACTCTCTCTGGCGGCCATCTGATGGCGTTTTCTGCGCTTCCGGTGCTCACGGACCCAAATGTCCGCTGCGCGCCGGTTCTCGAAACCACCACCATATGACTCGCCAGGAGCGAATTTCGAAACAGTCTCTTAACGGACCGAAAGGAGCGGGGGTAAAGAACTCCCGCCCTTTCTGGACGCCAGGTCGTCAATTGTGGCGAATCCCAAATTCCCCACTGGGCTGCACCAGAGTGAAACAAGTCGTGGGGTTCGCAACATATTCATGTTGCACTTTAATCAATCGCCGTCACCAAATGGTTACAGACATGGGCGATGCTGCTTTGTCTTGGCAAGGGAGGTGACCATGAATATGACATACAAGGCAGTTCAGGAAGTGCTCCGAAAAGCGGGCATCGTCATAAGCAAAAAGGGCGAACTTCACCGCATAAACTTCTTCAGCGGTCTGGAAAACACCGCCTACTATACGACAAGTCTTCAGGAAGCCCTGGACCGGGGTTTGGCGATGGCGAGAGGTGCCGGAAGATTGCAAGCAAGCGCCGTTGCCAAGTCGGCCGAAACAGGGCGGCAGATCTCGAAGAGTGCACGCTTCGGCTGATGCCGCAGGAATGCAACTCATCGCCGCGTTGCGCGGCGATTATGACGTGGGCGCACGCCACTAGTTTCCTGCGGTCGCGTTCCGTCGCGCCCCCCTCTGTCCTGCCGGACATCTCCCCCACGAGTGGGGAGATTGGCTGTCACCGCCGCTTTCGCCAACCTTCAACATTGCAGGACTAAGCGGAGCGCTAAAACCGCCAATCTCCCCCCGTGTGGGGGAGATGTCCGGCAGGACAGAGGGGGGCGCGACGGAACGCGGCCCGATCATCACTCACCCCCCAAAAATCCTCAGCCGCTGCGAAGCGGCGTTTTGCCGTGGGCAAATGCCCAGCTTTTTCCGATCCACACAGACGGAGCCTAAAATCATGGCCATCACCCCGCTCGACATCGCCAACATGACGCTTGGCGTCCTCGACGAGGCGCCGATAGACAGCCTTGATCAGGACGTGAAACCGGCCCGCCTGCTCAATCTGCATTTCGACCTGACCCGCGAGGCAGAGCTGACGAAACACGCCTGGGTGTTCGCAATCCTGGCGGCCGCCGTCGCCGGGTCCGATACCGGCAGTGGCGCGGGCACGCTGAACTTTGCCTATGAATTGCCGGTGGACTGCCTGCGGCCTTTGCCGCTGACCCATAATGGCGAGCCGGATGGCGTGCCGATCGCGTGGCGCCAGGAGGCCGGGCTGATCTATTGCGACCAGTCGGGGCCGCGCCTCATCCGCTACATCGCCAACCTGACCGATCCGAACGACTGGGACGCGCTGTTCACGGAAGTGCTGGTTGCCAGTTCGCAAATGTCGATATTGCTGACGATGAACCCGGCATGACGGCGCTGCGGCCAAGCTCTACCTACACGCCCGCCTTCTATGGCGTCACGACCAGCGGAATCGTCTCAACGGGAACGCGCGGGCCGCTCGGCGAAAGCATCATCCTTGCGGATGGCGCGTCCCTGGCGTTCACGGGCGCCTATGAACAGGTCGACGTTCACTACACCCAGGACGCCGGTCAAGGCTCGCTCGCCTTCGCCTTCAACGGCGGTGCGGCCTACAAGACTGTGAACGCTGCCGGTGCTCTGGCACTCGATCAATATTCCGGCCCGTCCCTAACAGGGCAGGCGGCGAGCGGAAACTATACCCTCACGGTGGCAGGCGGACCTGTGGAGATCACTGGGCTTATCCGTCTCGGCATAAAGGCGCCCGGCTCGCGCCCGCGCCTGCGGACGCTGCGTGCCGCGCACGGAAGCTATACGTTCGCGTCCTTCAACGCGCCGCGCCTTGCTTCTGCGCTCGCACAATGCGGCTATGCTGGCGGCAAGATCGTGCCGGTCCTCGCCCTGGGCATCAACGACAGCTTTGGCACCCCGCCGGAGACGATTTCGACGAACATCACGTCGATCATCAACACGCTGGAAGCGGCCCTGGCGCCCCGCATCATTGTGATGCCGCCAACGCGCCCGTCCTCGTCCTGGGATGGCAGCTATACGGGCGGCCGAACATACGACGCAGCGCTTGGCGCGATCCGCCAAACCTACCGGTCGCGCAATGTGCTGACGATCCCGATCGACGGGTTCGATTACATCAGCTCGGGGGCTTATCAAGAGGGCCTGCACTTCAACGACGCCGGCCACGACGGCAATGCGTTGCGCTTCATCGAATATGTCGCGGAAAGGGGATAAGGCCACGCCATTCGCAATTCAGTGCAAGGGTAAAGTGTCGCGACGCTCGAAAAGGGGAGGAACGGGTGATCGTCAGCAAGGAGATCTTGATCACGAAGCCAATGACCCGACTTATAGTCGAGAAATCACAGTGCCTAAGGACGATGCCGAACGACTCTTCGAAGTGTGGCTGAGAGGCGTCTAGTCCGCACTGGCCGCGGTTCGCGCGCTATGGCACGGTTAGCTTGGCGGGGCGATCCTTAGGAGGATTTCTTATGGCGGACGCCGACAGCATTATAGCGATCTATGATGACTACTACGCAGATGGCAAAGTAGCCGCGAAACGCGAAATTGCTTCGCAGCAATCAGTTGGTCACATAGAAGCGATCCTCCCGGGGGAGACCTTCGAAAAGGTTCTTGATATCGGGGCCGGTGAAGGGGCTGTGCTGGACAAGCTCAACAAGCGAAACCTGGCAAAGACGCTCGGGGCCGTCGAGATTTCGACCTCGGGTATTGAGGCCATCAAGGCACGGAAAATCCCTGGTCTGAAGAGTCTCGATGTCTTTGATGGCTACCACATTCCGCACTCCGACAAGTCGTTCGATCTGGGATTGGCCATCCACGTCGTCGAACACGTCGAGCACGAACGGATGTTTTTGATGGAGGCGGCGAGGGTCTGCAAGAAGCTCTACATCGAAGTGCCGCTGGAGCATACGAGAAACCTCAGTCGCGCCATTCGGATGTCCGGGCCGTATGGGCATATCAATTTCTACACGCCGCTGACGTTCGAAAATCTGCTCAAAACTTCCGGGCTCAAGGTCGATAGGCTGATGACGTTTGCTCACGATCTCGCTTATGAACAGCACCTGGCCGGGCGGTCCAAAGGATGGGTGAAATACAAGTTGCGGACCGAATTTCTCAAGGTCGCGCCAAGATTGCGGTGCGGAACATGGCGTACATGGCCGGAGCGCTCTGCAGCACTAAGTAGTTGATTCTGAAAGGTTGCGGACCTTTTTAGCCGGAACTCCGGCAACGACCGTGAAGGGCTCTACGTCCTTCGTGACGACAGACGCTGCGCCGACGACCGCGCCCTTGCCGATCGTGACGCCTTTCAAGATTGTCACGCCAAAGCCGATCCAGACATTCTCATCGATTGTGACCGGCGCGATGCTGACACCAGACCAGTTCTTTTTGCCTTGATGCCACTCGGCGACATCGCTTGTTCGCCGCTTCCAATCCAGCGAGTGCGAGTTATGGTCAACGATCGTCGTACCCCATGAGATAACGACATCATCGCCAATAGTGATGTGTTCTGCAGCGACTAGGTGGCTCTTGCCGATGTAGCAGCGCCGTCCGATCGTGATCCGCGCTTGGGGTCGATCAAACGAGAAGTAGCAGTTGATGATCCCGTCCTCGCCGACCGAGTGATGGCCACGGCGGGCGGTGCGGACGCTCTGAATGGCCATCTTCGTGCCGGCGCCGACATTGACGCCCGCTAGGCGTTGCAGGAAGGGCGGCACAAAAAGCATGTCAGTGTCTTCCGTATCGTGTTTGTTGCTGCCTCTCGGCGATAACCTGCAAACCGTTGCAGATCATGAGGTGCCGTTGTGGCATTTGCGTACCAAGTTCCTTTAATGCTGCCGCGCATTGTGCTCGTCGTCGGCTTTCGTCATTGAGGCTGGGATGTGTCGGCCATCAATTGCTTGGACCGAAAAGCGCTTGAGGATTTGTGCCACCGGCAGGTTAGTTCGCATTGTCAGGGTTAGATCCGTTGGGCGGTCATCATTTGCGGCAAGCACCTCCGCTTTGCAAGCGTGATCGTGAGGTGTTCACGCTCTAATCGTTTGACTGGATATTGCCTCTGGCAACGAGCCAATGCAGGTAGCATTTCGTCAACCGTAGATATATTTGTACCGAGCGATCTTGTGGGCCGATAATTTCGGCGGCGGCTGGCTGGCTTGCGCGTCCAAAAGACACGCCGTGGCCCGCGCCGCCGCGCAGGCGAATGGCGCAAAGACTGCAAAGACTAATGACGGCCGTCTTGCGGCTTGTCGTGAGGCTGGCTGTTCGACCACCAGACAAAATACAGCGAACCCACCTTCATGACCGGCACGCGGCGCTCGCGTTCGCGCACCCGCAATTCGCGATAGACTTTCATCTTCAGGGTGCCGCCCGGCAATTTGATACGCACTGCCATCGGTTCAAACTCCCGCCGGCTAGGCAATGATGATGTGCAATGCAGCAAGTAGAGAACTTGCCCGAGGGAAGAGTCAACAGCCGATGGGCGCGTTTCTGACAGTTTCCGGAAGTATTGAGCGCAGCCGCCCGATAACGGGTTTTCAGGGCGTCAAACGCGTTGCCTGGTGTTGGTCAGAATCGTTCGGTGTACCCGGCTGGCCATCTAAAGGACGCTGGCGGTTCGACCACCAGGTGAAATGCAGCGAACCCATCTTCAGAACCGGTATGCGGCGGGTGCGCTCGCGCTCTCGCAATTCCCGATACACCTTCATCTTCAAGGTGCCGCCCGGCAACTTGATACGAACCGCCATCAGCCCAACCCCCATTGTGCAGCGCAGCAACTAGAGAGCTTCCGTTGCGGAAGAGTCAATGGCCGGTCATCGACTATTTCTGGGGTTATCTTCTGGAATTTTTTCCGGAAGGGTCCGTGCGGCTCGGGATCATCGTTTTGGCGGGCGCCCTGATGGACGATCCGATATACTGCTCGGCCACCAGACGATGAAGTAATTTCCGACCTGCCAGACCGGAACTTCGCGCTTCTGCTCGCGGCGGCGCAGCTCGTCCCTCGTCTTGATCTTCAAGGTCCCGCCCGGAAGCCTGATCCTTATTGTCACGTGCCCTCCCGCACCCTGTGTCCCACAAGGTACGAACGGTCCATGGGGGCAGTTTCATCCCGGCTAAGCAATTTCGGATCGGGTGGCAAGACGGATCGAGCTGTTCTCAAATGGTCAACACCGTCACTTGAAGAAATCCGCCATGCCCTGGATGGCCAGGAACGCATAGAGGACCGGCCCGGCGACCAGCCCGCAATAGAGGCACAGGATCGCTGCCAGCGCCACAAGCAGGGGCTTGTCGCGGCCGACCGCCCATAGCTCGGCCTTCACCGTCCAGCCCGCCGTTCCTTCATCTTGCGACATGGGCCGCTGTCCTCCCGATCCCCGCTCCCCCTTGGGCTCATTTCACACAATCGCTTGCAAACATCAACCTGCCCGCGAGGGCGGAAAGGACACGGCCATGGACATGATATTCAAGGGCGCCGCCAGGCGCCTGGACGACCTCGATCTGCCAAAACTTGGCGCCAGGATCGGCGTCGGCGAGGACGAGATCCACGCCTTCCTCGATGTCGAAACCAGCGGGCATGGCTTCGACGCCCATGGCCGGCCGATCATCCTGTTCGAGCCGCATGTCTTTTTCCGCAACCTGTCGGGGGCGAAGCGGGCGCAAGCTGTCGCGGCCGGACTTGCCTATGTCAGGTGGGGCGAAAAGCCTTATCCCCGGGACAGCTATCCGCGCCTGAAAGCGGCTATCGCGATCGACGAGACGGCGGCGCTCAAATCGGCGTCATGGGGCCTCGGCCAGGTTCTCGGCGAGAATTTCAAGGCGGCCGGCTTCCTCACCGTGCAGGCCATGGTCGAGGCCATGATGGAGGACGAGGCGCTGCAGCTGGCGGCGGCGGTCAATTTCATCACCGCCAACCGGCTCGACGGCAAATTGCGCAATCATGATTGGGCCGGCTTTTCCAAGGGCTACAACGGCGCGTCCTACCGGAAGAACGCCTACGATATCAGGCTTGCCGATGCGTTCCGCAAATGGTCCGGGATCAAGGACACGCCGTGGCCGGCCGCTGCCCCAGCGCAGCCTCCAGCACCTGTTCCGATCCCGCAGGCTCCGCAACCGAACATTCTTGCGCCTTCAGGGCCAAAGCACGAGCCGGGCGAGGCTGGAGTGCGGCCCGGACCGTTGCCCGGATTCTTGCCCGGATTCTGGGCCGCAGTCCTGGCCCCCTTGGTCGCCGCAATCCTCTCTCTGTTTCGAAAGGTAAAGCCATGACGTGGTTCAATACCAATGCCGCGCACAATCTGATCAATGTGCTGATCCTGCTGCTCACCGGCCTGGTCGGCTTCGACTGGACGCTGTTCGGCATCGAGGCGCCCCTGGCGCTCAAGATCACCGGGGTGCTGAGCCTGCTCAAGATCCTGATGAATGTCGTCCGCGACGGCGTCGCCGGCCTCATCAGAAAACAGCCTGCCGTGGAGGGCAATTGAGATGTGGGTGCTTTCCATGCTGAGCGCGCTCGCCGGCAACAAGACGATCATATCGATCGTCGCCGCGCTGGTCGGCGGCATCGGCCTGTTTGTCGCCGGCGGCATCAGCCGGGCCAAGAACGACGCGGCCAGGCGAGCGGCGGAAAAACTCGCCGCCGCGCAGGATCGCCTCGAGATGGACCGCGAGGCGACCGATGCCGAACGCGCGGCGCGCGACCTGCCGGACGAAGCCGCACGGCGGGAGGCGATGCGATGGGCAAAGCACTGATGATCGGTCTGCTGCCAGGCGGCCTGCTGTTTGGGGGCCTGTTGCTCGCCGGATGCACAACGCCGGTTTCGCCGGCGCGCCAGGTCTGGTGCGACCACAACCAGGCGCGCCGTCCCTCCGCCCTCGTCGTCGCCGCCATGGCGCGGCCCGAGCTCGACGAGGTGAACGCCTACAACGGGAAGGGCGCCAGATGGTGCGGGTGGAAGCCATGATACAGGAGTTTCTCGATGCTCTCGGCATCAAGGCGCCAGTGGTGGTCGCCGGCCTTTCCGGCGGCATTCTGCGCGCCTTGTCGCGCCACCGCTACAAGGTTCGCGAGATGGTGGCGTCGCCGATCTGCGGCGCGCTGGCGGCGGCCTACCTGACATTGCCGGTGGTGCATTACTTCCGCGCTACCGGCGTGCCTTTGCCGTCGCCCGACGACGACACCACGACGCTGGCCGCGGCGTTCCTCATCGGCGTCTCGGCGATGTGGATCTCGGACATCGTCTTCGAGGTGGTGGTGAGGCGGTTCAAGCCTGAGAAGGAGGAGTGAGATCGCGCCTGTCTTATTGCGCCGCAGCAATAGCCTCTTGCGGGCGATGCCGCTCCAGGTGAAGGTTGCGGAATCACGGGCGAAGGTGCGTTGGGCACGACCCTTGAGAGGATCTACCATGCCAGCTCGCCCAATCGTCTCGACAGCCGCAGCAATCCTGCTCGCCGCCACAAGCATGGCTTATGGCCGGCCGGATGCGCGCACCATGACATGCGAACAGACACAGCAGCTGATCCAGAGCCGGCGCGCGATCGTCCTGACCACCGGCCGCAATACCTATGATCGATATGTCCGCCACTACGGCAATGAGTGCGACTGGCCCGAAGTGCCTGTCACCTCCTATATCAGGACGCTAGGCCGTGTGGACAGTTACCGCAACCATAGGACAATAGCCGCGAGAGTGACAACGGCGCGGTAATTGCGGGCGGT